>DASVMB010000200.1:0-3954 GCA_036384575.1 Bacillota bacterium | reverse complement strand
AAGACCCGTATCCCCTTTCATATTTCAATGGCTACCGCGTGGGCAATGCAGGGTATGCTCTCCTTTTGCTGATAGGAAAGGGGTGACAACAGCGCGCCGGTCGCCACCACCAGGATTTTTCGCAATTCCCCTTTTCGCATCCGGTTTAAAAAATGTCCGTAAGTAACCGTGGCTGAACAGGCGCAACCACTCGCCCCCGAAAACACCGACTGTTCCTTACGATAGATCAAAAGGCCGCAGTCTGTGAAGATATCTTTAGGTAAACTCATGCCATGCTTCTCCAGTAAATCGCCGGCGATTTGATGTCCGACCCGGCCCAAATCGCCGGTGGCTATCAGATCGTAATAGGATGGGTCCCGATCCAAATCCCTGAAATGGGCTTCAATGGTATCCACAGCCGCCGGGGCCATTGCCCCTCCCATATTGAACGGATCCGACAACCCCATGTCGACCACCCGTCCCATTGTCGCCGCAGTTACCCGGGGACCTTCTCCCTCCCCCGTCAAGATGGCGGCTCCGGCGCCGGTAACGGTCCATTGAGCGGTGGGGGGTTTTTGGGCGCCGTATTCGGTAGGATATCGGAACTGTTTTTCACTGGCCGCATTATGACTGGAGGTGGCGACCAAGGCATTTTGGGCGTGACCCCCGTCGATTAGAGAAGCGGCAATGGCCATTCCCTCCATTGAGCTGGAACAAGCTCCATACAACCCCAAAAACGGCGCTCCCAGGGTTCGTGCGGCAAAACTGCTGGAAATAATCTGACTCATCAGATCGCCGCAGAGGAAGAACTGGACGTCTGCTTTCTTCATTCCCGCCTTATCGACTGCGATCTCGCAGGCTTGTTCCAGAAATTTTCTTTCCGCCTTTTCAAAACTGGATTCACCCAACCAGATGTCCCCGTGAAGAATGTCAAAATCTCCGGCAATCGCTCCCTCTGCCTCAAAAGGGCCGCCCACCGTACCCGTAGCCCGGATGACCGGACGGGATTCAAAACACCAGGTTTGATGACCTTTTATCATTACGAACCACCCAAAGCCTTAATCGTCAATTTAATAATCGCCACTAAAAAAGCGGAAAACACGCCGTAAACGATGACTGAACCCGCAAGTTCAAACATTTTGGCGCTGACCCCCAAGACATATCCCTCGCTCCGGTGCTCGATGGCTGCGGAGGCCACGGAATTGGCAAACCCGGTAACCGGTACCGCAGTCCCGGCCCCGGCCCATTGGGCGATATGATCGTAGACACCCAGTCCGGTCAATAAGACTGAGATAATAATCAGCACTGCCACAGTTGGGTTTCCGGCCGTGACTTCCGTAAATTTGAAGTAAGTCATGAATAGAGTCTGGATTGCCTGGCCGATAGTACAGATAATTCCTCCCACCAGAAATGCCCGGAGGACATTGGACCATACCGGACGTTTCGGTTCCCTGGTCTTGGCGAATCTCTGATATTCTTGCTGAGTCGGGGTTAATTTCTTTTTCTTCTGGTTTGACATCCGGTTTCACCTGCAGTTATCGTAAGAGATAAGGCTTGACTTTCTCCAGCAAATCCTTCAACTTCTTTGAATCCCGGTTATACATGGCCTTTGCTTCGGAATCATGCGTCTCCAGGGCAAAGATACTCATGTCGGCGTGGCATTTCAACAGATTGGCATAGAGCAACTCCTTGACCTTCGGCTGGGGTAATTGAACGGCATCGTCAAACAAGTCCAAGAATAAATCGCCGTCGGAATTTACTTGGCCGATGAAGACATTGGTCAGCGAGACGCCGAGTTTCTCCAATTGCAGCCTCAACCATTCCCGGTTTTGGCCGATGCTTGCCAAAGGTTCGTCCAGGATGTTTCCATCCAGGATCACCAGCTGGGGTTCGGCCTGGGGCGCAACTTTCCACTCCAAATCATGGGGCGTTACCGGTTTCTGATCCGACTTCAGCAGCACGTTGAGATCGCCGGTAGTCTCCAAAACCGCAAACTCAACATCACTTAAATTAAAGGCATTTTTGGAACGCAACTCGCGGAGTAATTCCTCTCCGGTCATCCTGACCTTGAACAGGTTCTCTTCCATAATCTTGCCTTGTTTAATCAGCACGGCTTCCTTGCCGTTTACCAGATCATGAACCCATTTGCTCTTAAGCGCCAGGAACTCTAAGGCGATGGGGAATAAAATCCACACGGCAAGCGCAATGATTCCCCAAATTAGGTTAGGAATGATATTCAACCCGGTTAAAGCGGCGATGGCCGCAATGGCCACATAATTTGTGAAGTTGAAGGGGTTCATCTGGGCCGGCTGCCTTTTGCCCATCAACCGGACTCCAAGGAAGGTCAAGAAGAACATGAGTATGGAACGGAGTAAAATGACAAGCCAACCTTGCATCGTATTCTCCCGTCGCGTTTACGTGCTACGCACACGCCGCATTTGCGCGCGCGTTATAACCCTTTGTATTGGGGTTCCTCAAATTCCAAGATTTTTAGCCGCTCCTCGAGATCAGCGATGATCTCTCCGGTAGCTTTGGCTGTGTCTTCAAAGACCGACTTGGACTCCGGCTCCCGGCTCTGTTCGGCATAGACCCGTAAAGTGGCGTGGGCACTTTGCAAAGTAGCCAGGCTTTGTTTTATTTGAGAGGCAACCGTCATGATAAAACTCCTTTTTCGGCTACTATTATCTTAAAATGGCCTTTTTTTATCCCCGGTCAGAACTGGATAAATTAGTTAATGGGATAAACCGGTTGGAACTGTAGACTCAATTGGTTTTTTCTTTTGCATGTTTCGGAAGGCCAGCAAGTCGGTAAATGCTTCCAGCTTGGTTTGGATTCCCGCTTCCGCGGAATGTTCATCAATGATCAGGGAAAGCACGGGGATTGATAATTCCTTGGATACACCCGGAAATATTTGCATCGCTACAATCTCCGGCATGCAAGTAAACGGAGCCAGGTGGATTACGCCGTCATAACGGTTAACTCCCGATTCTACCATGTGTGCCACCGATTCCAGCCCGTGACCGCCAACGGGATTCTTTAAATAAGGCTTGGCTGTGAGAAGCCGCTTCTTTTGAAAGCTTGGTTGGATGTATCTTAACAGAAAGTTTTCTTTAATCCAATCGGTAATGTAGATGGTGCGACGTACATCCACACCCATTGAACCCAGGGTTCTTTCGATTTGAAAATTAACTCGCGGCTCTAAGACCATATAGATTTCACCGATGAGAAGCAATAACGGAACAAAGGTTGGGTCCCTTTTGGACAATTCGTTCAATTTGATTACCGATTCCTTGTAAACGGTTTGGATCGCCGCGATACTCGAGGCATTATCGACCTCCAGGTAAAAACGGGTTTGCAATTCGGTGCAAGCACCGGGATCAGCCGCAAACGGCCGGACTTTATTGACTTCCAGATCAAAGCAATCAATCGCCCTTGCCTTCCGCCAAAAAATCTGAAACGCCCGAAAAAAATCATGCGGCTTACGCCGGGGAATATAGCGCCGTATCACTTCCCGCATTTTCCCTGGTTGATCCTGCGGAGCCTCCAGTACGATAAAATCAGCGCCATAACCGTTTTCATGCAGTATTTCCCGCTGAACCTCCCCATAGTATCCCAACCGGCAGGGACCTCCCCCGCCGACCATGAAAACACATTCCGCACCGGCATCAATCGCCTCAATAAAGTTGCCAAGGGTGATTTTTAAGGGAAGGCAGGCGAATTCGGGGGACATTCTCGTCCCAAGCGCAACCGTCCGTTGCGAAGTCAAGGGGGGCGCAACCGGTTCCAGTCCTAACTCCGATAGAAAGCTTTTAAAAGGAATATAAAAGTTGCCCAGATGGGGGAAGGTCGCTTTGAGCATAATAAATGTCCGGTTAATTAAAGTTCAAGAATGCTTTTATAACTTCCCGTCTCCCAATCGATAATATACTGCCGGTTCTTTTCCACTTTTAGAAACGATGTCCTCATAACTACCCG
>DASVMB010000199.1:0-4668 GCA_036384575.1 Bacillota bacterium | reverse complement strand
AACAAAGGCCCGAGAATTGTACTAATTCCCTTTAAGGGCTAGGGTAAAGGCTTCGAGCCCGGCGCAAGCAAGAAATCTCAGGCAATGAAGCAATCTAATATATACCTTCCCACACCTATTGCCTCATGCCTTACACCTGTTTCCTGTTCTCTGTTGGCTATTAGCAACTCACCCCCGACCCTGCTCTTTCTGAAAAGAGAGGGGAGTAGGGTCATACGGAAAGTAACGGTTGCCGCGGGGAGAGTTGCCTCATGCCTTCTTTCCAAATTCTCGGTTGCTTCCACGGGGATCGGGTGATACTAAGACCATCAACTTCGCTGGAGGTAATAAAATTGACAAAGGATGGAAAAGATCCAAGGCTCGATATGGATCCGGACGGCGAACCCGAAGTGACCATGGATCAGGAAACCGGCAAGATCCGGGCCCGGGGATTCTTCAAAAACATGGTTTCGAATCACGACGCGCTCAATCCCGGACTGGAACGCGGCCAGATGGAAGGGTCCCATCCGGTGGATGTCAACGCCCAGACCGATATAAACCTGGGGGCTCTGGCCGATCCGGGCGGGATGGATCCGGCCATGGACCGGAGTTTCCTCGAAGGAATGAGGGAATCGGTCAAAAAACGCAAATAAAAAGAGGCTAAAAGGGGAGGAAACCAGCCTCCTTTTTTTATGGCTTTTAAGAGGTTAAATTCGGGCTCTACTCATAAGTTTATCTTCTTTTAACTGGCATGATCTTGCCCGGCTATGCCGCACCCCAAAAAACAACCCTTACTTTTTGGACTTTTCAGGAATTACATAAAGGTTTTTGGGATGATGCGGTGGCAACATGGAACAAAGCCCATCCCGATGAGCAGATTGTGTTAAAGACCGATGTGTACAACTATGATGAGATTTCTCATCATTGATGACGATGTCTTCGTTCACACCAACCTAAAGAAGATGATTAACTGGGAAGCGGAAGGGTTCAGCCTATATGACGCTGCAATCTACGGGGCTGAGGCCGTTCGGATGATTGACCAAATAGGTCCGGATATTGTCATCACCGATATGAATATGCCGGGAATCGACGGGGTGGGGATCATCCGATATTTGCTGGAAAAGCATACCTCAATCAAGGTGATCGCTTTAAGCGCGTACGACGATTTCGAATATGTAAAGCAAAGTCTCAAGTTGGGGGCAGTCGACTATATTTTGAAACATTCCTTGACACCGGAGGTTTTATTGACTCTGCTCCACGGGGTCAGGGAAACCATCTTTCGTGAAAAACGGAAGGGGGAGGAAGAGCAACGCCTAGATGAGCAGATCCAGACCGGGAGGTCGTTTTTGCAGCAGAATTTCATCAAAACATTGATCCGGGATGGAACCAGGGATCATGCAATGACAGTAAGAAGGATCCACGATTTAGGGCTGAGACTGAGTTCCAAGAATTTAGTCGTGGTTGCAGGCGAGATCGATGACTACTCGGCTTTACCGGAGAAGTTTTCAGTAAGTGAAATCGAGAACCTCATGAAATCCTTCATAAATATGGGGACTGAGATCTTAAAAGATACGGTTCCCTCGCTCATCACCATCCTTGAGGAAGGAAAATTCGTGATGATCTTCTCATTTGAGGCGATCCGCAGCAATCAAGAGATCTATCACCAAGTATTTACCACACTGACCCGGATTAAAACCACCATCAAACGTTACTTGAATCTTACCGCCTGTTTTGGTTTGGATGGGATCTGTCCCGATCTTACCGAGCTTGATAGATATTATCAGAAGGCCCGGCGGCAGCTGGATAAGAAGTTTTATGCCGGGAAAGACATGATTTTTCATGATCCGCTAACGGTGGAAATGAAGAATGATTTGCACATCCTGGAGATCAAAGATGAGAAACGGATTTTCGACATGATTCAGTCCGGGAAAAGTGAAGAACTGCGGCTTTATCTTGATAAAATTTTTGAACGGATCAAACAAGATCGGCCGAGCCCCAATTCAACGAAGATTGCTTTTGTCACCCTGATCAACATCGCCAATAAAGTCGCCAGAGATACGGTAATAGACCTCGCCTTAATCTATGGCGATGGATGCAATCCCTATGAGCACATGGAGCGTTTGGAGACTGCGGAAGAGGTTAAAGCGTGGCTTGTTCAAGTCTATGAAAAGGCCATCAATTTATTGGAGTTATTCCACTTAAATCCCGACTATGATGAACTAATCAAAAAAACTATCGGATATATTCATAAAAATTACAAGACGGGCATCTCCTTATGCGATATTGCGGAGTCTATCGGGGTGAACAGTTCTTATCTCAGCCGCAAATTCAAACAGGACTGCGGTAAAGGAATCGCCGAGTATTTAAACGATATCCGTATTGAACAAGCCAAACTTTTAATGAAAAACGGCTTGAAAAAGGTGAAGGAGATAGCTTGCGAGGTAGGGTTCAATAATTATAATTATTTCTTCAAAGTCTTTAAGGAGTGCGAAGGAATGACCCCGTTGGAATATGAGAAGTCATGCAGGGGTTAGTCGTTTTATAACTTCATTGATGGATGGGAAGTCTCCCCCGGGGATGGTTAATGACCGCAAGGTAACATTAGGAGAAGTTCCGGTTAATCATGAACCCGGGCAGTGGTATTCCGTACAACAAGTTGCGGCCGGATCTCATAGATCTGGGGCGATCCGGTCCCGCCTCCGATCCTTTGCATCAGAATGTTGGCGGCGATCCGGCCCATTTCGTCTTTGGGAATCGCGATTGTTGAAATCTTCGGTATGCTTAACGAAGCCACCGAATCATCAAACCCCATCACTGAGATATCGGCCGGGACTGTGAGGCCGATATCGGCCAAAGCGCTGATGACCCCTAAAGCCATCATATCGTTGTACGCCAAAATGGCGGTTATCTCCGGGCAACGTCCCAGTAATACCTTGGTGAGGGTATAAGCCTCAACCTCGGAGAAGGAACTGCCTAAAACGAAGTATCTTTCTTCGTAGTTTAGACCGGCGGTTTCAAGCGCCTTTTGATAACCGAGTAACCGCAGCCGGGTGGTTTCGCTGTTCTGGGCGCCGATAAATCCTATTTTGGTATGGCCCGAAGATAAAAGGTGGTTAGCTGCTTCAAATCCTCCTTGAACATCATCAACCACCACGCAGTCGATGATCTCCAGGCGCCGCGCGCCGGCCATACCGACAACGGGGATTCCGGCTTCCAGAAACGGATTGACCACTTCCGGCCGGGCCAATTCCCAGGAGAGGGCGATAATCACCCCATCCACCTGAGTCTCGATAAGCATCTGTTGATAATAGGAGACTTTTCCCGTGTTACCCTCACTATTACAAACGAACACCCCGAAGTTATTCTGATAGGCGATATCTTCAACACTTTTGACGATCTGCGGGAAAAAGGGGTTCACAATGGTCGGGACCAGGCAGCCGATGAGATGGGTCTGTTTTTTGGAAAGCGCCCGGGCCAGCCGGTTGGGACGATAATTTAGCGCTTTTGCAGCATCAAGTACTTTAGAGGTAAGCCGCTCGCTTACCTTGCAGCTTTGATTGATTACCGCGGATACGGTCGCCACGGAAACCCCCGCTTTTTCAGCGACATCTCGAATTGTAGCCAGTTAAAAAGGCCTCCCTTAACGAATCTAACCGATTAATTCGTTGTTGATAATATAAATCCTGCCATGATGATTAAATTATTCGTTAAAATATTCTATCATAAAGGAGGATTTTTCCAAGACGGGATGAATTATTTAATAAAATCTAACCGGTTAGATTTAAGTGCCGCTTCAGGACACCGACTTCTCTAAATCTCAAGTCGGAAGTATCCGTTCTCTCAAACGAATGAAGCGGTCAAGCGGTTCCACGGATGAAAATAAGTGAAGGAGGTGAAGGACCCGAAAGGATTGAAGTTGCCCAAGACGGCATATACAGTATCATTAAAGGAGGAAGATTTTTAATGGTCACTTTAAGACGTTGGTTCATTGTGCTGTTAATCATCATGATGATCACCCTTTCAGCCTCTGCATTTGCTGCCAAAACTGAGATCACCTATATGGCTTGGTATAATACCACCGAGTCCGAAGCGGCGGATATTCAAAAAACACTGGACAAATTTAACTCATCTCAGAACGATATTCACGTTACGCTCATCGCAGTCAGCTGGAATGATTACAATACCAAACTTAATACGATGGCCGCTGCAAAACAGCTTCCCGATTGTTGTATGATGAATGAAGCCATGACCATCCGTTATGCGGCTTCAGGAATCCTGGCCGACGTAAGCGACATGTACTCGGCCAGCGAAGCGCCGCTTAAGTCCCTGGCGTTCACCTATAAGGGCAAAACCGTGGCATACAGCAGTGCTAATGAAGTTTTGGTTACCTATTACAATAAGAAATTGTTTGATGAGGCCAAGGTCGCCTACCCACCGGCCAGCGCCGATAAGGCGTGGACTTGGAAAGAATTTGTGGCGACGGCCAAGAAACTGACAAAGGATAAGAACGGCAAAACCCCGAACGATCCCGGCTTTGACCCGAAAAATATCGTAACCTACGGCGCTGATTTTAACCGGCTGGCCTGGATGTGGCCTATCCTCGCGGTTTCAAATGGCGGCGGAATCATGAGTTCCGACGGTCAAAAACTGTTATTAGGAAGACCCGAAACCATTGAAGCGCTCCAAGCC
>DASVMB010000198.1:0-3558 GCA_036384575.1 Bacillota bacterium | reverse complement strand
GCCGATCTGAAAGTTATATCCATAGAAATTGAACATATACTTGTGAAAGCGAAGCTCTTAACCAAGCCAAATAAGGGAGAAACGGAGGATTCCCGATGCGAGGAGTAATCCTTCTTTTTA
The DNA here is from genome assembly GCA_036384575.1 of Bacillota bacterium. Classification (GTDB taxonomy): domain Bacteria; phylum Bacillota; class UBA4882; order UBA8346; family UBA8346; genus DASVMB01. The sequence goes on along the minus strand of DASVMB010000198.1, from coordinate 3,438 downwards.
TAACCGTTTATCAGAAATTTATTTCACCTTTAAAACCGCGTTGCTGCCGGTATTATCCTACTTGTTCGGCCTATGCCTATCAGGCCGTGCAAAGATTCGGCGTAATAAAGGGATCCTGGTACGCGATGAAAAGATTATTACGCTGTAACCCCTTTAGTGACGGAGGTTATGATCCGGTACCCGAGGTAAAGGAGTCATGAATGAGATACGGTAAGATTGAACCGGGAAAGGATGTTGACCTTGAATATTATAAAGCCTTTTGTTGATTTGTTCCGGATCGTCCTCCAGTTTTTCTTTGAAAATACCCAAAGCTGGGGTTGGGCTATTATTTTATTGACCCTTTTAATTAAGATCGTGCTGTTTCCGATGAATGTCAAGCAGTTTCAGGCCATGGAAAAAATGAAGCGGATCCAGCCGAAGATGAAGGAGATTCAAGACAAATACAAAGATAAGCCGGAAGAATTACAGCGCCGGACCATGGAGTTATATCAGAAGGAGAAGGTTAACCCCTTCGGAAGCTGTTTGCCTCTTTTGATTCAACTCCCCTTACTCTGGGCAATCTTCGCCCTGTTACAAGATCCTAAAAACGGAATCGCGAGTGTCATCGCGAGCTCGCCTTTTTTCTGGTTCACACTGGGTGCCAAAGGCGATATTTTACTTGCGATTCTATCGGGAGTCACCACTTTCTTTCAGCAAAAATTGACCACTCCCACAGCCGGAGCTGTTGATTCCAGTCAAAAGACGATGTTGTACATCATGCCTTTGATGTTTGCCTTTTTCACCTGGACGGTCACGAATGGTATCGGTCTTTATTGGGTGGCTTCCAACATCATCGGCATTGCGCAGCAATATTTGATTAACGAGTACTTCATCGTGAAGGAACACATTAAAAAGGATAACGAGCCTACAGAAAATCCCACCAAGAAGTAGGCCAGCTATAAAGGAGGACTGGTATAATGAAATTTGTCGAAAAAATCGGTCGTTCCCAAGAAGAAGCTGTAGCTGAGGCCCTGCAAGAGCTGGGGGTTGGTCCCGACCAGGTACGGGTGGAGGTTTTAGAAGAGCTTACCAATAAAGGCCTCTTTGGCCTTTTAGGTGGCGGCAAGACAGTGAAGGTTCGAGTTACGGTCAAGGAGGATCTGGGACAAGCCGCCGGCTTATTCCTACGTGAAATGCTGGTAAATATGGGTATTTTGGCTCAGGTTGAGGTCTTCCGCCGCAAGGACAACACCACCTTGAACATTAACGGGAAGGATCTGGGGATACTCATCGGTAAACACGGCCAAACCCTTGATGCCATTCAGTATTTGGTTAATTTGTCCATTAATAAGGACCAGCCGGAGAAGGAACGGATCATCGTCGATGTGGAAGGTTACCGTCACCGCCGTGAAGAAACTTTGAAAAAATTGGCTCTGCGTATGGCCGATAAGGTGAAACGGGAGAACAGGAAGCAGGTACTGGAACCGATGTCTCCTCATGAACGACGGATCATCCACGCTACTTTACAAAATTATAAAGAAGTCTTCACTTATAGCGAGGGAGAAGATCCATACCGTCACGTGATCATCTCACCACAGGATAATCAGACCTGAACCCGGCATCGCCGGGTTTTTTTTTCGACTTCGTAGCGCTTCGACTTCATTGTGCTTCATCGGGAGAAACCCGGCTTTTAAGAAACCCCGAGTTATGTTAAACTAATACTAAGTGTTTCTATTGAAACATTGAAAAGAAACCTAATTTTTCGGACCAATTTGCATCGCGCGCGTGCCTGTTTTGTTCAATGGTTGATGCAAACGAGTACCAGAAGTGGTTTAGGCAAATTCACATCCAAGGGAAGCAGGCTTTCTATGTACTTGAACGACACTATCGCCGCCATCGCCACCCCGGTTGGGGAGGGCGGAATCGGAATCATCCGGATCAGCGGCCCGGAAGTTAAAAAGATCGCCCGGGCTTTACTTGTCCGGCCTAGCCGGTGTTCTTACCCGGAACTGGAAGACCATCGGGTTTATTACGGTTTGGCTGTGGATCCGGAGACCGGTGCAACCCTGGACGAAGTGCTTTTTTTTTATACTCAAAAACCGCGAAGCTATACCGCTGAAGATACGGTGGAGATCCAAGCCCACGGTGGGACATTGGTGTTGTCCAAGATTCTCGCAGCGGTATTACGGCAGGGCGCCCGGATGGCCGAACCGGGAGAATTTACTTTACGTGCCTATTTGAACGGAAGGATCGATCTGGTACAGGCGGAATCGGTAATTGACCTGATTCGGGCCAAAACCGATAAAGCCCATCAATTAGCCCTGAGCCAGCTTAGCGGGACCGCCACCCGGGCGTTACAGGAATTGGAGACCGGCTTATATCAGATCTTAATCGCTATCGAGGCGGTCCTGGACTTTCCCGAAGAGGGGCTGCCGGAACCGACTCAACATGTCATGCTAGAACAGACCGGGCGGCTGCATCAGCAATTAACGGCGATGCTGGCCGAAGCCGCTACAGGGCGGAAAATCCGGGAAGGGATCACGGTGGTTATTGCCGGTCGGCCGAATGTCGGCAAGTCAAGTCTTTTAAACAAGTTGCTTCAGGAGGAACGGGCCATCGTGACAGAAATTCCCGGAACCACCCGGGATCTGATCGAAGCCCAGATTCAGTTATACGGGGTCCCGGTAAGGTTGGTCGATACTGCGGGATTACGACCAACCGACAATCCAATTGAACAAATCGGCATCCAAAAAGCTGAGGCTGAGATGGCGGAGGCGGACCTGATCCTATTGGTTTTGGACAGCAGTCAGCCAATGAATGAAGTAGATCGGGAAATCATAGACAAAGTGCGGGGTAAAAAGGTTCTCTTGATATTCAACAAGATCGATCTTCCCCGCCGATTGGAGCCGCAGCCCTTAAGCGAAAAGAACGACTTTAAAATACTGGAGATTTCGGTGGCCTCCGGGGAAGGCTTTGAAAGAGTGGAACAGGCCATTGTAGAAATGGTTGGATTGGGCGAACTCCGTGTGGACGACCGGCCGTTATTATCCAGGGTTCGCCATAAAGACGCCCTGGAACGCAGTCTGACAGCGTTGGATAGTTTTCGAACCGGCTTGGCTAGAGGGGTCAGTGAAGATTTATTGGCTGTTGACCTCCGGTCTTGTCTGGGTGCCCTAGGCGAGATTACCGGAAAAAACGTCACCGATGAGGTGGTTCACGGGATTTTCGCCCAGTTTTGCATTGGCAAATAAAAAGGTTGAGTCATTAGAAAGGATTGAAAAGCTTGGATTATGATCTGATTGTGGTTGGCGCCGGTCATGCCGGGTGTGAGGCGGCTCTTGCCGCAGCCCGGTTAGGTGCCGCAACCTTAATTATAACAATTACTCCGGATACTATCGCCGCTATGTCCTGTAACCCGGCGATCGGCGGTCCGGCAGCCAAGAGCCACCTGGTAAGGGA
>DASVMB010000197.1:0-2770 GCA_036384575.1 Bacillota bacterium | reverse complement strand
CCCAAAGATATTTATTCTTCATCAGCGAGATAATGAGTGAAGCTTCCCGGGCAGTCATGGGAATCCGCTCCTTCCGGAGCACGTCCTCGATGATCTCGCGGGTTTCGGTTTCTTCCAGCAACTTAATGTGAGCATACTCCGGATTGCGGTTTAGGATTCTCCAGGCCAATCCGTGAAAGGTTCCAAGATTTAACCGCTGCACCCGTTTATCTCCAGCCAATACATTCTGCAAACGGTTCCGGATCTCGACAGCGGCTTTATTGGTAAAGGTTACTCCGGTGATCTCCTCCGGACCCGCCCCGGCCTCCCGAACCAAATACGCGATGCGTTCCACCAAAGTCCGGGTTTTACCCGTTCCCGGCCCGGCAATTACAATCAGGCAGGCCGCATCGGAATGGATGATTCGGCGCTGCTCCCCGCTAGAATCTGACTTTTGCTCCGGTATGGCGGCTTCGGTGACCATACTGCGGGCCTCGTCGACGATTCCAGCCACCGCTTTCTGTAATTGAGTTTCCCATCGGGTATTTCGTACTTCTCCACCTGCTGCCGCTGTCTCGAAAAGTGCCGCCTGACCCTGTAACGCCAAGCGATCCGATTCATTTAAGACTGAAACCGCGCCGTATTCACCGTCGTATCCGGGCTGGGTCCCGACTTTCCCCGCGCGTAGTCGACGTAAACCTTCGGATACTAGCGGCCCTCCAATCCGGATGATCTCTTCGAGCGGTGCATCCCGCAACACCGTCAATTCCGGTCCGAATTTATGAAGCAAATCAAAATAACATTGTTCAACCTTACGGGAACCGGCTCCCTTGCCGAAGGCCGAGCCAATTACCTCCCTGAGCGGCACCAAACTTTGATAAACCGCTGCATCCTTCGGTTGAAACCCGGTTTCCCGGTCGGCAAGGGCGATGACCCGGTGCAAGACACCGATTGTCACTTTTTTCCCGCAAACCGGACAGATTCCGGCTTGGGCCAAGGTCTCTTCCGGGTGCCAAGCGATCCCGCAATTCCGATGACCGTCATAATGATACTTGCCTTCCTCCGGAAAGAATTCGAGAGTGCCGGCGAAATTACCGGCCGCTTTATTCCGTAAGGCTTCGCGCATGCCGTCATATGAAAACTCTGCTGTAAACAGGTTAGCCTCCCGCGCAAGATTTTGCGGATTATGGGCATCGGAATTGGAGACCAACGTGAACCGATCCAACGCCGACCAGCGCCAGATCATTGCGGGATCGGAGGATAATCCCGTTTCCAGGGCGTATATTTGAGATGTCAAATCCTCGAAACAATCTTCAATACTGTCGAACCCGGAGTTGGAACCAAATACCGAAAAATGAGGTGTCCAGATGTGAGCCGGTATGAAAATGGCCTCCGGGCAAAGATTCAAAACCAGTTCCAAAAGGTCACGGCTGTCCATACCAATGATGGGCCGGCCGTCGGAGCGGATATTCAACCCCAATTCTTCCAATTTGACGGCTATCCGATCGGCTGCTTCCAGGGAAGGCAATATGATTAGGTTATGAACTTTACGAACCTTACCGTTCTTTTTATAGATCGAGCTTAATTCACCACTAACCACAAAACGTGCCGCGGGTGCATCAGGGAGTTCCCGGAGCGGCGGCTCCTTCAATGTATAAAAACCCGGCTCGGCGGGGAGTAACTCAGCGGATAACTCCTTGCGCCAGCCGGGATGGGTAAAATCTCCGGTTCCCACCAGAGCGACTCCTTTCAACCCCGCCCAACGGTATAGATTCCGGGGGGTGCAATCCTTGCTGGTCGCCATGGAATAGTGGGAATGAATATGTAAGTCGGCAATCCAAGCCAAAAAGACCACTCCTAAATATCCTTAAGCCTATATTTAACCGCTTTTATTTTCCACATTCACGAAATGAACCCTGCAAAAAAATGATGAAATCTTCATGAAATGATCGAAAAAAGGAGGGTTTCCAGTCCAAGGCGCTAATACTAGAGGGGAATGCACAAGACTCAGAGACACCGTGGGTTCTTCCGATTATGAGAAAGAGGTGGAATTATGGTAAAAAAGATTGGCGTCTTAACCGGTGGTGGTGACTGTCCCGGTTTAAACGCGGTACTGCGGGCGGTGGTGAAAACAGCCTGTGGCAGGTGCGGTTGTGATGTAATAGGTTTTCGCGACGGCTACCATGGACTGGTCCTCAATGATTATGTCCGGCTCGACCCAACAAACGTCTCGGGTATCCTTGACCGCGGCGGTACCATCCTGGGTTCATCCAACCGGGACAACCCCTTCAATTTCCGGATTGAAGAAAACGGTGTCGCTCGTTTCGCTGATATGTCGGGTCAAGTGGTAGCCAATTTAAAAATGCTCGGTATCGAGGCTTTAGTACTAATTGGCGGCGACGGCACTTTAACCAGCGCCCGGGATTTCGCCCGGATGGGCATTAATGTGATCGGTGTTCCCAAGACCATTGACAATGATCTCTCCGCCACCGATCTCACCTTCGGATTCATGACCGCGGTGGATACAGCTACCACGGCCATAGACAAGCTACATAGTACGGCCGAAGCGCATCACCGAATCATGATCCTTGAAGTGATGGGCCGCTACGCAGGTTGGATTGCCCTCGAATCCGGCCTTGCAGGTGGGGCGGATATGATTCTGATCCCCGAGATCCCCTTTGATCTAAATAAAGTGGCTCAAAAGGCCATCGAACGAAAGAATTCCGGGAAAAACTTCAGCATTGTGGTAGTTGCCGAAGGGGCGAAACCCAAAGGCGGCGAAATGGTGATT
>DASVMB010000196.1:0-3494 GCA_036384575.1 Bacillota bacterium | reverse complement strand
GCTGTTAAGCGCCTTCAAGACTACTCAGGAACTTTTTTTCAACCCGTTCGGTCTTCCCAAGCAATTTAGTTTTGAGATCTTCGCCCGGGTTTGGAACAGGGCCCATTTCAATATTTATTTTGCAAATAGCGTCATGATATCCGTGGCCTCCCTGATACTTCTGTTGGTGACCGCTTCTCTCGCCGCATACGGTCTGGGAAGGTTCAAATTCCGGATGAATAACCTGATCTTCATATTTTTCCTGGCTGGAATCATGATCCCGATGCGGTTGGGAATCTTGCCGCTCTTTATATTGATGAAAAACTTATCTTTGCTTGATAAGAGCCTATCGCTGATCCTAACTTACGCAGCCAGTGGTTTACCGATGTCGGTTTTCATCCTGACTGGTTTTTTCAAAAATATCCCCTTTGAATTGAGTGACGCCGCCCGGGTTGACGGCTGCAGCGAACTGCAGATTTTAAACCGGATTATGCTGCCTTTGACCCGGCCGGCCCTGGCCACCGTGACGATAGTCAACTTTGTACCATGGTGGAATGATTTCTTCTTTCCTTTGCTGTTTATCAAGTCCGATCAATTGAAGACCATCCCGCTAGGGATGACGGTATTTTTCGGCGAATACATGACCGATTGGTCAATGCTCTTTGCCGGAATGGTCATGGCCAGCATCCCGTTGCTCATCCTATATCTGTTGATGTCGAAACAGTTTATCAGCGGCTTGACGGCCGGTGCGGTGAAAGGTTGATCCGAGGGGGAGAAATATGGTAATCGGAGGAATTGATGCTGGCGGTTCGGCCACGAAATGCATTCTCATCGATGAAACCCGTAAGGTTCTGGGCGAATCCCGAAGCGGATCCGCCAACTATCAGGCGGGTGCGGCCAAGGCGGCTGCGGAGATCCGCGTGGCGATAAAATCCGCTTGCGAACTGGCGGGTGTGGATCACATCGACGCTTTGGGGATCGGTGTGGCCGGAGCGGGCCGGGATGCGGATTTGGAGGCGATGCGCCGGGAGATTGGGCCCATGGAGATGGTGGAGAGCTCTTGGCTCACCAACGACGGAGCGATCGCTGTATTAGGTGCCCATGGAGGTAAACCGGGAGTGGTACTGATCGCCGGAACCGGTTCCATCGCTTACGGACTTCGGCAAGACTTAAGCATGGTTCGCAGTGGCGGCTGGGGTTCCATTCTTGGCGATGAGGGCAGCGGCTATTGGATTGGGCTACAAGCACTGAAAGCGTTCGCCAGGTCTCTGGAAGGCCGGGATGAACCAACGGTTTTAACCCAGCTCATCAGGAACCGGTTTGGGATCACGGACCCCGGAGAATTGTTGCCCGTCGTCTTCAAGCCGGATCTGGGCAGGAAGGAAGTGGCGGCTCTGGCCCCGGAGGTTATCGAGGCCATGATCCGGGGAGACCGGATGGCATTGCGCATCATCCATACCGGGCTCGGGGAGTTGGTTCTTTTGGTACAGTCGGTCCGGAAGAACCTGGGTTTTACCCCGAAAACTGTGGCGGTCAGCGGCGGCCTTTTTCAAAACCATTTCTTTTATGAACAGTTTGCAGCCCAACTTAAAGCGGCGACCGATTTCTCCGCAACTGAACCTTTGTTTCCTGCCGTGTACGGAGCGGCTTTTTTTGGAGCGGCCCGTGCCGGGATTATGTTTCCGGAGGATTGACTCCGGAATATCGCTACGGAACAAGGCCTGCTTGATTGGATAGAGGATGGATACATCCACAGTACCCCTTCGACACCCCGGAGGGGATATTTTTTTGGCCATGGTGTACAGCCTCCTCCCTTTCTCAATGTGAACCGGTTGACGCTGTTCCTCAAATTTACCCGCCGTTGTCACACATCATCCCCCGGCACGGAATAAGCTAAATATGCATGAAGCTGAATATGTCTGTGCACCGCATGGAACGGTTACATACAGTTATTTCGGAACGGGGGTTGAAAGATGAACGATACGTCCGCGTATTCATTGCCGCCGCTGGATATGGCGCGTGAGAACTGTTTCTGGCTAAGGATCTTCCGCGATCACAGCCAATTTATCATGGATACCCTGGCGCCCGGTCAAACCAGTCTCATTGCCCAAGCGCAACAATTCTACCAAATTTTTAATCAGCTGTTGGGGCGGGCTCAAGAGTCCACCGGGGCTTTTCTTCAAGAAGCCGGCCGGGCGGCGACGGATTTCCGTTGTTATCAGCTGAACATCGTCAACCTGCAACTGGCCGGGCAAAACCCGATCAACCTGCCCCCCGGGGCATTGAATGAGATGCTGGATGAGATCGACGAATATTTGCGGTTGATCAAGGTTGCTCCGGGCATTGCGCCGATGAACGAGGCGGCTGCCCTGATTCATCAGCATTTATTATGGTTACCCAATAATGCCGCTCATGCCGCATTACTCCGGGCACAACTAGATCCCGGAGAGGCCACTTTCTTTGAGGTGTTTAACCGGTACTTCAAACTCTTTTCCAAAATGGCAAGCAAGGTCATGGAGCTGCAAGGTTTAATGCGGGATAATCCGCGTTTGGTGCCTTCATTACTCTATACCACGGCTGAAAGCGCCGGTTTGACCCGGGATTTCCGGGGGGTACTGCAAAATTACCGGATGCTACGGGCTTCAGCCCAAGTTTTAGGGATCTCCCCGCCGTTGCTAATGGATCACTTGGAACGGGAGGCCGCTTATTACCTGGAAAAGATCGGCTATGCATCGCTCCTTGGGTAATGAAAAAACGTTGATCGATGATTGATTAGAGATTAAACTTCTAAGGCTGTCCTTGAGACAGTCTTTTTGTTTATGACCTCACTTGACTTTTCATCGTTCCGCTCCTTCGATCTGGACCGGGACGCATATGCTCCCGGGGGGCGGGAGGAGTTAAATAAAAAAATATTTGACTAAACCCATGATCTTACTTATAATTAATCTAATTAAATAAATTGCTCTTATCCGGAGAGGGGGAGGGACTGGCCCAATGAACCCTCGGCAACCTAATTTTCGGCGTAGCCGAATTTATCAGTTTCTTTGAGACTGCGCTTCAATGAACAGGTGCCAATTCCTGCAGGGAAACCTGAGAGATGAGAGGTAGATGGTAGCTATGTGCAACCTCTTCCTCCGGGAAGGGGCTTTTTTATTTGATATACAGGAGGGTTCTCATGAAAATTGAAACAACGCTCGCTCATGCTGGTTTGTGTACGGACGGGACGACCGGCGCGATCAGCACCCCCATCTATCAGACGGCCGCTTTTAGTCACCCGGCTTTAGGTGCTTCAACCGGATATGACTATTCACGGACAGCCAATCCGACCCGTCAGGTTTTAGAAAACGTCATGGCCGGTTTGGAAAAAGGTGACCGCGGATTTGCTTTCTCTTCCGGAATGGCGGCGATCACTGCGGTGCTGATGTTATTCTCTCCCGGTGATCATTTGGTCGTTTCCGATGATTTATACGGAGGGACTTACCGGAACTTTGAAAAAAATTTTAAACCGTACGGAA
>DASVMB010000195.1:0-5908 GCA_036384575.1 Bacillota bacterium | reverse complement strand
GACGCAGCAATGCGCAGCTTTTCACGGCGCCTCAACCAATCCGGCAAAGTTTTTAAACTCCATCCCCACACACCCTTATTCGATCTCAATCTTCCCGCCATCACTCCACAAAACCACCGGCCGTCCCGACTTTCCCCTCTCAAACGTCAACTTTCCTACCACCGCTCCCCGGACCCAGATACTGCCCCGCTGCGTCCCGGCACGGATTACCTCCCCCGGACCGCGGGACCGGTAACGAATATTCCCATCCCCGGTGCTCGCCTGGATGCTCTCCGCCCTCAAATCAAGGATCATATGACCGCCGATGCTCACCAGCTCCACAGCATCCGCGGCATAGCGCCGCGGGACTTCCAGCCGAATCACAGTCATCCCCTCATGGCGGGCGATAAAATTCATATAGGGAATCTTACCGGCCGACTTCTCGGTGAATTGCAACTCCCCGCCGCGGGTTTCGAGCGTGCAATCCATCCACTCCGGTTGCCCGTAAGTCAATTTGATCACCGCGATATCCGCGGGCTCAATCTCGATTCGCGAGTTTAAAGTGTTTATCGTAATTCGCCGGATTTCCTCCGGAACGAACTCCCGGGTGGAAGATGTTAAATCCCCGGGAACCCAGCTGTTCCAGATAGTGAAGCAGTTAACAGGTAAATCCGATGAGAATAACAGCGGGACTCCGGCTAAGAACAGACCGCAACATACCCGAAGCAGAATCTTCATTCCCGGTTTCATCTTTTCCGACTCATTCCTGACGGGTTGCGGTTTCCGGTTGGGACGCGGCTGAATCAGGCGGCGCAACCAGCGCATGGTGAGTTTGGTCATCCAGTCCGCTGCCTGCCAAAACCCGACCCCCGTTCCGGCTAGTAGGGAAAAAGCAATGAATCCCGTTCCGACTAAACTGAGCTTTCCGGTCCAATACTCCGGCACGATCTGAGTGATTGAGGAAAGAATTACCGGAATGCTCGCAAGTGCGCCGATCCAAGATAACACCGCCGTTATATAGAACATTCCGCCGATTAAGACCATACAGAGCGGTCCGATTGCCAGTAGAAGTCTGCCGGCCGAAAAAGCATAACCCCCAAAGGCTTTACCGGAGGCTTGAATCAATCCCAGCGGTCCGGGGCGTTGTTCCGCCCGATCGATAAACCGCTCCGCCCTGATGGCAGCTACTACATCGGTGGCCCGTCCCAATCTTTTCAACACCTCGGTTTCGGAGATACCCGATTCCAAAGCCTCCGCGATAAACTCCTCGTAATAATCCAAAGCCCCCTGGGTCAGATCCGCCGGGAGATCCGCCAGCCCTTCCCGGACCGATTGTATAAACTCAGCGGTTCGTTCCGCCATGGTCCTCGACTCCTTCCATAATCTTGTCAATGAGTTCCTTCAGTTCCAAAAGCTCATCCAGGGACTGGTTGAGCCGGGTGATTCCAGCGGCGGTAATCCGGTAATATTTCCGTAACCGGCCTCCGTACTCAACCGAATACGTCTCAAGCAACCCCTGGGCCTCAAGCCGCCGCAATACCGGGTAAAGGGCGGTCTCCGCAATCGCGACCATCTGCGCCACCTGTACCGATAACAGGTAACCGTATGTATCCTCCTTGCGGAGCAGGGATAGCACGATGACATCCAAGATTCCTTTTTTGATTTGTGGATCCATATCCTCACCTTCGATCAATATTATACATAGAGCAATATTGTTTGTCAATGAATATTAATCTGCTCGAAAAATTCCCGGTGGAATTCAATCTTCTTATATAGGAATCAACCTTCAATACCGATGGATAGATGTAGGTTACAACCGCATTAAAATTCCGGTGCCACTTTGAAATGGCTTGACACAATAATGCCAAACCAGTAAAATATCATTAATTATCCCACTATTTTCATAGGAATACTTAATCTTTTCCCAGGGAAACGGTTTTTCCCAATTGAACCTTGCTTTCTAATAATGATTGATTTTTTATATTCTTTTTTCCAAATAAACCTTTTTTCCAGGAAATCGTCTTCCGTTATTTTTCATTATTTACGCTCTATCAAAGGAGGAATTCCTTCAGGTGACCGAGAGCATGATCCGGCTGAATCATATCACCAAAATCTATGAAGACCGGGATAACCGGGTTGTTGCCTTAAATGATGTAAGCCTTGAGATTCAAAAAGGTGAGATCTTCGGGATTATCGGATTGAGCGGCGCCGGAAAAAGTACGCTGATCCGTTGCATCAACCGGCTGGAAGTGCCGCAAAGCGGGACCATCGAGATCGCAAACCGGGAGATGACCGCATTAAACGGTAAAGAGTTGCGGGAAGCCCGCCGCGAGATCGGCATGATCTTTCAGCATTTTAATCTGCTTGCCACCCGGACTGTCTTCGGGAATGTGGCCTTTCCGCTGGAGATTGCGGGAATGCCTAAGGACGAAATCCGTGAACGGGTCAAGGAGCTTGTCGAATTGGTCGGCCTTGCGGATAAATTGAACGCCTATCCCTCTCAATTAAGCGGCGGCCAGAAACAACGGGTGGGAATCGCCCGCGCCTTGGCCAACCGTCCCAAGGTGCTGCTTTGTGATGAGGCCACCTCGGCGCTGGACCCGGAGACCACCAAATCCATCCTGAAATTGTTGCAGGATCTCAATCGCCGTCTGGAACTGACGATTGTCTTGATTACTCATGAGATTAATGTCATCAAAGAAATCTGTGATAACGTGGCTGTCATCGAAGACGGCCGGATTATCGAAGCAGGTCCGGTAGTGGAGCTCTTTACTCATCCCCGCACCAATACGGCCCGGGGTTTTATCAAGAGTGTTCTGCATACGGAGATTCCCGAAGAGATCAAACAACGCAAGATCATTTTGCATCGCGCTGGACAGATCGGCAAGACCGTCCATATTTCGTTCATCGGATCGGTAGCCGGGGAACCGGTGATCACCTCTCTCATCCGGCAGTTTAATGTCGACGTGAATATCATATACGCCAATCTTGATTTCATCAAGGATAACCCCTTTGGATCGCTGGTGGTCGAGGTAGTCGGGACGGACGCCAATGTGACGGCCGGCTTACAGTACCTGTTGGAACAGGGATTAAAGATCGAGGTGTTAAACGGTGTTGAACCCTCAACTCTGGACACTGCTCATTAAGGCCCTCTGGGAAACCATTTATATGGTGGCAATCTCTCTGGCGCTTTCAGCCGTTTTCGGCATACCTCTCGGTATACTCTTGGTAATAACCGGGCCGCAGCATATCCGGCCCAATCCGGCCTTTCATAATGTCCTGGCGACTATCGTCAACATCGGCCGTTCCCTGCCGTTCATCATCTTGCTGGTGGCCATCATTCCCTTCACCCGCTTGGTGGTCGGCACCTCCATCGGCACAGCCGGTGCCATGGTGCCCCTGACCATCGGGGCGATTCCTTTCTTGGCGCGGGTTGTTGAATCGGCCGTATTGGAAGTGGATTGGGGAGTCATCGAAGCGGCCCAGGCCATGGGCGCGACCACCTGGCAGATCATCACCAAGGTTCTAATCCCCGAGGCCCGTTCCGGGTTAATTTTAGGGTTGACCATCACCGCGGTCAGTCTGGTTAGTTATTCGGCCATGGCCGGCACTGTCGGCGGCGGCGGCCTGGGAGATTTGGCCATCCGTTTCGGCTACCAGAGGTTCCAGGCCGATGTGATGCTCGCCACCATCCTGGTTTTGATAGTCTTGGTCCAAGGAATGCAATCCCTCGGCGACTGGATGGCCAAAAGATTGAACCGACGGTAGCGTAAGGTATTAGGCAACAGGCAATCGGCAACAGTCAAAAAGCCTGTTGCCGTTGAATAAAGTAAGGACGTCAAGACGTTCTTAAGTTAGGGGCTGATCAAGATGAAAAGGTGTTCGAAAGTAGTCAGTAAAGCCACCGGAGAAGGCGGACACGCTTGCATCATGACGATGCAATGAACATGCGGATACCTTTGCATCTGTGAGTAGGTATTGCTACTCAACAACAACCAAAACACTCATTTAAGGAGGCCCCATAATGAAAAAACATATCCTGGTTATCCTTTCCCTGGTCCTGCTCGTCGGAATACTTGCTGCCGGCCAAGGTTCGGCTGCCACCGTACTCAAGGTGGGAGCATCGCCCACGCCGCATGCTCAGATCCTGGAACTTATCAAACCTCAACTTGAAAAGGAAGGCATCACCCTGCAGATTGTGGAGTTCCAAGACTATGTCCAGCCCAATCTGGCTCTGGCCGAAGGCGAACTGGACGCCAACTATTTTCAACATGTTCCGTATCTAAACCAATTTGCTAAGGATCACAATCTGGATCTTACTTATATCGCCAAAGTACACATCGAACCGATGGGAGTATATTCCCGAAAGATTAAATCCTTGAAAGAATTGTCTGATAAAGCCATCGTCGCCATTCCCAATGATCCCACCAATGGCGGCCGTGCTCTGCTTCTCCTGCAACAGGCCAAATTGATCACCTTACGTAAGGATGCAGGACTGGCAGCGACCGAGCTCGACATCGCCAAAAACCCCAAACATCTTCAGATCAAACCTCTGGAAGCGGCAGAATTGCCCCGGGCCCTTGAGGATGTGGATGCGGCTGTAATCAACACCAATTATGCGCTCCTTGCCAAGCTGGTCCCCACCAAGGACGCCCTGGTTATGGAAGGCAGCCAATCGCCCTACGCCAACATCCTGGCGGTGCGGACCAAGGACAAGAATAACCCGGCCCTGAAGAAACTGGCGAAGGCTTTGACCAGCAAGGTCGTGAAGGATTATCTCCTGGAGACCTACAAAGGCTCCATTGTCCCGGCGTTTTAAACAATAAAGCATATACCAAATATACAGATGGCTGACTCCCAACCGGGGTCAGCCCTTTATTTTTGCGTAAATACGAAAATTCATTTTTCAAAGTCCCTCATCACTGGGGCTAACTCAAGGATGTCGCTTGCACCGTGCACTTGCGCCTTCCCCCGCGATTGCGTGGGAAGAATCAGGACGGTGAATTCGAGGGTTTAAAAATAGGCATTCATAAACCCTCGCCCGTGATAACGGGAGAGGGCCGGCATCTTTGAATGAGCTGAGGGGTGAGGGCAGGCCCGTTGCCTATTCCCTATTGCCTGTTGCCGCACACCCATTGGGCGCGATGCCGATATCCTCGGCCAGCCGGAAGATGGTGTATCGGGTCCTGACCTCTTTGGCATTCTCAAGTGCCAGTAAAAGCTCGGAATGGTCAAAACCCAACTCTTCCGCTGCGACTGAAGCCCCGTGTTTCTGCAGCAACCGCCTGAGTTCTTCAGCAGATGGAACAAGCGGCGTAATTCGCTCCCGCAATAGATCCCATTTGGCCAGGATCGCTTCCTGCCGGCTACGGCGCTTCGCCTCATCCCGGTACTCACCTTTCAAATCGTCGAATACTTCACGGGCCAGAGGTCCAAAAGCCCAGTTAATCCTTTCTTGGTAATCTGTCTCCGGTTCCACGGATCGGGCTGCAATCAGATTTCGCACTGTTTTGGTGTTTAGGCTGAACACCCGATGGTAAAGTTCGGCGATATAAGTAACAGCCACACCTACTTCAATCCCATGCAGATGATGAGTCTTCCCGGTCAGACCCGCGCGCATCTCCCAGAAATGGGCCAGATGATGTTCGGCGCCGGATGCGGGCCGCGAATTTCCCCACGCAAGCATGGCCTCTCCAGAGATAACCAAGGCTCTCATCAATCTTTCAGCCATCACCGGAGTATTCAAATCATCGCTTAAGGCCAACACCTCATCGACAGCCCGGCGAACTTCGGCCGCCACCTCGGCAGAATATGCTTCACCATTAACAACCCGCCCCAACTCCCAATCGGCCAAGGCGGTGTATTTACCCAAGATGTCACCGAAACCGGCCTGCAGCATATTGAGGGGGGCCTGTGTCAGAAGATCGGG
>DASVMB010000194.1:0-10323 GCA_036384575.1 Bacillota bacterium | reverse complement strand
GCGAATTCTTCGCCGGTGAAGGCTGCCATTGGGAACGCTTGGGCCATCTGGAATACACGCCGCTACCGGGTGGGGAGGCGGCAGTACGTGAACCGTGGCGGATGGCGGTTACCTATTTACGTGCCGCCAATCCCGAGTGGGCAGCGTCTTGGGCCGGAGGGCAGGGTCTTGAGTTACCTTGGGCCAAACTTGAAGCCGCCCGGCAACTGGGGATCAATCACCCCGAAACTTCCTCCATGGGACGGCTCTTTGACGGTATCGCCGTATTATGCGGCGCTCCTCATAGGGTGAGTTACGAAGGCGAGGCCGCCATCTGGCTTGAAAACCAGGCTGATCCGTCCGAGCCCGGCAGGTATGATTGGGAGATCGCCGATAGCGACGGGGAGTTGATTGTGAGACTAGCTCCCTTGATCTCCGGGATCTACCGCCAGCTAAAAACCGGTGTTAAAGGGTCCGTTATTAGCAGTAGGTTTCATCGCACCATCGCCGCATTGACGGTAGCGATGGTGTCCCGCATCACCGTCAACTCCGGCATAAACCAGGTAATCTTAAGCGGCGGGGTATTTCAAAACCGTTTATTGCTTGAGTTAACTTATGCTCAGTTGGATGCGGCCGGGTTCCGTGTCATTATACCGGAGATCCTGCCGATTAACGATGGCGGAGTAGCGCTAGGCCAGGCCTGGTTCGGGGCGTTGGCGATACTGGAGGGGCAATAGGCGTGAGGCATGAGGCGCGAGGTATCGCGTCCAGCAGGGCGCGCGGCAACACTCACCCCGCGAAATTTATCCGTTTATAGCATGACCCTACGCCCCTCTCTTTTTTGAAAGAGAGGGGACGGGGGCGAGTTGCCAACAGGCCTTCGGACTTAAGACTATCATAAATAACTTTCAATACTCATGCCTCTTGCCTTAATTGACTTTCAAATTTCAGACTGTATGTCAAAGGAGCGATCCTCATGTGTCTGGCTATACCCGGCGAGGTTACGGTGATTGATGGGAATTCGGCCACGGTGAGTTTTTCCGGGGCACTCCGCAAGGCGGACCTCCGGTTGGTCGAAGGGGTTCAGGTCGGTGACTATGTTCTGGTTCATGCCGGCTGCGCCATTCAGGTGATCCCAAAGGCGGAAGCCTTGGAGACACTGCGGCTGTGGAGTGAGATATCGGAATGAGCAACAGTAGTATAAACAGCTTCAATCAGGGAACGGAGAACTTGCATTCCTTGATCAAAAAAGTGCAAACCTCATATCCGGATCTCCGGGCTACACTTATGGAGGTTTGCGGTACCCACACCAACGCGATTCGCAGGGCGGGGATCCACCGGATGTTACCATCAGGGGTGCGGCTCCTTTCCGGCCCCGGTTGCCCGGTTTGCGTAACAGGCAGCGGTTTCATCGAGCAGGCGATTCGGTTGAGTCACAGGCCCCGAACCATCGTCGCCAGTTTCGGGGATCTGTTGAAGGTCCCCGGTAATTCCGGGACCCTAAGTGAAGCCCGTGCTGCCGGCGGGGCGATTCGAATCGTATACTCGCCTCTCGACGCTGTAAATATGGCCCGAGAGAATCCCGACCGTGAAGTGGTTTTCCTGGGGGTGGGATTTGAAACCACTGCCCCCACGGTGGCTTTGGCCATCCGTGAGGCCATGGAACGCAAGCTTGCGAACTTCTCGGTTTTAACCGCCTTCAAGATTTTAGATCCGGCGCTGCGTTGTTTGCTAAAGGATCAGGAATTACAGATTAACGGGCTGATTGCCCCCGGCCATCTGGCGGTAATCCTCGGGGCAAACGCCTTCACTTTTTTGCCGGCGGAATTTAGGTTACCCACGGTGGTTACCGGGTTTCAACCAGTTGAGATCTGGCGGGGAATTGGAGCCCTATTGAACCAGATTGCTCATGGAGAGGCCAGATTGGAGAATGCCTATGCTCCTTTGGTCTCTCCGGAGGGCAATATCGCGGCTCAAAGATTACTCGCGGATTTATTCACCCCCGAACCCGCCGAATGGCGGGGATTGGGGGCAATCGACGGTTCCGGATTGGGATTACGGGATGAATACAGGAAGTATGATGCAGCATCCCGTTTCGGTTTGATGCCGATTGTTTCCCAGGAACCGCCCGGCTGCCAATGCGGCCGGATCCTGCTTGGTAAGGCGGAACCCGAGGACTGCGTTCATTTTGGCAGGAGCTGCACACCGGAGAAGGCCATCGGACCGTGTATGGTATCAGCCGAGGGCACTTGCGCCGCCCACTTTTCTTACCGGGGATTTGAATGAGAACAGGAGTGAGGGTTTTGAAACAATTACCGGAGAAGATCCGGCTTGCCGAAGGTGGCGGCGGGGAGGCCACCGCTAATTTGATCCGTGAGGTCTTCTGGTCGCGTCTGGCCAATCCGGAGCTACTTCGCGGGAATGATGCCGCGGTTCTGAAGAACCCCGGAGGCAGGTTGGCGTTGACTACCGATTCTTTTGTCATTACGCCCTGGCGTTTCCCGGGTGGAGACATCGGGAGACTCGCCATCTGCGGTACCATCAATGATCTGACCGTAATGGGCGCAAAAGTTTTGGGCCTTGCCGCCGCCTTTATTATCGAGGAAGGATTTAGCGCCGATTCACTCACGGAGATCAGCCAGTCACTGGCGAATACAGCCCGTGAGGCCGGGGTTTTCGTGGTTACCGGCGATACCAAGGTGGTGAATCGCGGCGCCGCCGATGGGATCTTCATCACTACCACCGGCTTGGGTGTAATTGATGAAGGAATCGTCCTTGGCGGGGAGATGGCCCGGCCCGGAGACAGGGTTTTGATCAGCGGCACTATGGGCGACCATGGCGCGGCAGTAATGTTGGCCAGGGGTGAATTGGGAATCGAAAGCGGACTGCAAAGCGATGCGGCGCCGCTCAACTCGCTGCTATTGCCTTTAATTGAGGAATATCATGATTCCTTGCGGGTGATGCGTGATCCCACCCGGGGCGGTCTGGCTGCGACCCTTAATGAGATTGCTCGTCAGTCTCAGGTCGGGATCCGGTTGGATGAAAAAGTTATCCCGGTACGCCCTGAGGTTCGCGGGATCACGGATCTGCTGGGACTAGATCCATTATACCTGGCCAATGAAGGCAAAGCCATCATCGTTGCGGCACCCCAGATTGCCGAGGAGCTTGTGACCCGTTTGCATCGCCATCCGTTAGGTCAAGCCGCGGCCATTATCGGAGAGGTGACTGCCGCTCATCCCGGTATGGTAAGTCTTCAAACCACCGCAGGCGGCGAGCGGATCCTCTTGATGGGCAGCGGCGAACAGTTGCCGCGCATTTGCTAAACCTGATCCGGCAGGTACGTGTGTCATGTTGATCAATTGGTGAAGGAGAAAGCGAAATGGCTAAACTGCTTCGGTTAACGATAGCATTGGCGATTCTCGGAGCGATGGCGGCCGGGATTGTCCGGGCCGCCCCTGATCAAGATTTTTTGGTCTTTTATCAGGAGGACGCCGGTCGGAAGACTGTTTATCTGTCGCCCGAGAACAGTGCCGACCTTCAAACAGTGGCCAGCGGAACAAAGTTGGATGTTTTCCTACTCCCCCGTCACCTGGTTTATTATACCGGGCACCGTTTATATGAGTACAGCCTCGATCAGAGAAAGGTTAAACCCTTGGCACAACTGGATGCGGCGGAGACTTTATACCAGGTTCTCGCATATGATTCGGAAGGTCCGGACCAAGCCTTTGTAATAACTTCCGATGAGTTTGGGACCATTCATCAGTATGTAATGGAATTCTCCGATGGTAGCCTGCGCCGGATCGATGGACCGGAGAGCAATTTGGGATCCGGATTGAGCGCGACCGGTACCGAACCACAGGTTCTTAGCCCCGATGGGGCTGCTGCCATCAGGATTCACCAGGTACCGTTCAGCAGTCGTTTGGAAATCCGGCTGGTCCCCATGAAATCCGGCTCGACCCTTAAAAAGTGGACCCTAACCTCACAATGGACAACTCTGCCACAGTTCCCTATCTGGTCTCCGGATTCGAAATATTTTGCTTTTTATGCCCGTCACAGCAATCAGTCGACGGGATTCTACGATTTGTATCTTTTCAATCTTGAGAGTGCAAGGATGGAGCTGGTACAATCTCAGGTTTTTACCAGGCTGCCATTTGAGGACCGGGTAATGGGCGAGTTTACCCCTTCGTGGTCGCCGGACAGCAGATATCTGATCTTTGAATATCAGCCCTATGGGCTTCCTACGGAAAGTTCGATCCTCCGTTATGAGGCTGGATCAGGGAAAAGGTTTACGATCACCGGAGGCCTGGGGCAGCGACGTACCCCGGTTTGGTCGCCTTCCGGCCGAAAACTCTTTTTTATCATGGATGCGGCAGGTACAGGCCCGCAGGTTCATTGGATTAATGCTGACGGAACCGGTGAACGGAGGGTATCACCGAGTGGGGGAACCACGGTTTGGGCTGAATGGTATCAGCCCAACCGGGGATAAAAATGTCGCCTTCAGGAAAGATTAATTCCGGCAAAACAATTCCTACAAATCTCTGGAGGCGCTTTCTATGAGTGAAATTACGGTTTTCACGACTCCCACCTGTCCCTGGTGCAGCCGGGTCAAGGCCTATCTCCATGATAAAGGAGTGTCCTTCGACGAGGTGAATGTGGCTTCCGACCGTTTGGGAGCGGAACGGATGATTGCACTCACCGGACAACGCAGTGTACCGGTGATTGCCAAGGGAAACCAGTATGTGGTAGGGTTTGATCCTGATCGTCTGGAAGGGTTTATTCATTAACCCTCGATCCGAATGCAAAAAGTTATTCTTCATTGGTTACTGGTTATTAGTGAAAAGACAATTGCAAAGCCGGATATCGGATATTTCATATTTCTTCACGAAAGTCCGTGAGTAAGGACTTTCGTGAAGGTTAATAGACAAACGGAGTGAAACGAATGATTTACGATCTGGCGATCATCGGCGCCGGTCCGTCGGGAATGACAGCCGGAGTCTTTGCAGCCCGGAAGGGTTTGAAAACCATCATTATCAGTAAGGATATCGGCGGACAAGTCAATTGGACCACGGATATCGAGAATTACATGGGTTTTCAAGAGATTGACGGCCAGGCCCTGGTTGACCGGTTTGAAGAACAGGTAAAGGATCTCCATTTGGAAGAGAAACTGACCTCCGTCGAGTCCCTCGGAAAAGAGGGCGAACTCTTTAAGATGAAGACCGCGGCCGGGGAAGAGATCCTGGCCCGGGCGGTAATCGTATCCTCGGGGAAAAAACCGCGTACCTTGAATATCCCGGGGGAGACCGCGCTTAGGAATAAAGGGGTAAGTTACTGCGCCACCTGCGATGGTCCGCTCTTTCGCGATCTCGACGTTGCCGTCGTGGGCGGAGGTAATTCCGCTGTCAAGTCTGCACTGGATCTGGCACATTACGCAAAATTCGTCCACCTGTTTGCGATCTCCGAATTGACGGCGGATGCCATTTTAACCGACCGCCTGAAGCAATTGCCCAATTTGAAAATCTATACCGGCCACACGGTCGTGGAGATTCAAGGAGAAAAATCGGTGGAACGGATCGTCGCCGAAGTTGCCGCAACCAAGCAGCGATTCACCATACCGCTACAGGGAGTCTTTATCGAGATCGGTCTGGAGACGAATGTCTCATTTATTGACCGTGGGGTGGAACGGAACGAGGCCAACGAGATCAAGGTAGACTGCCTTTGCCGGACCAATATTTCCGGTCTATATGCCGCCGGTGACGTGACTTCGGTACCGGAGAAACAGATCATCGTCGCCGCAGGAGAGGGCGCTAAAGCGGCGCTCAAGGCCTGGGATTATTTGATGGAGCATCAATATCAAGTATGAAGAGTGAAGTTTGAAGTGTAAAAAAACTCCTTAGATGCTATTGGCACCCGGCCGTTTTTGTCTTGGGCTCGAAGGCGATGCAATCCGAACCGGTCGACTCGCGGACCAGCACGGCGGGCTGCATCCGGGTTTTAAAGCCGAATACTTTGCAACCGTTTTGAAAATGCGGGTCCCAAGTGATGTAGAAGTATTTGCAGTGAAAACAGTTAATCTTTTCGGCCACTTGATCGTTTGAAGGGCTACAAAGTCACCCCGCGAAACTCCCTCCTTAAAAATTCACCTAATAAGAATAATTTGACCCCCGACCGATAAATCCTTTTTCTCATCATCCATCACCAATCGGACTGTTAGTCTAACCGCTGCGCCCCAACCATATATTTTAAAGGTTGAACTCTTGCCGATTCATTACTCCCTATCACAAGGAAGGGGGCACGGTTTGGTGCGGATATTCCAAGTTAAAAAAGTCAACATCGCCGTATTAAAGAAAGTCAACGTTTTGCTGGGAGCAGCTTTGGTTACGTTGCTCACCGTCACCCTGGCGGTTTATCCCAAGGAAAGCGTGGAGGCGGCCACCGCCGGACTGAAAATCTTTTGGGAGATCGTTTTGCCGTCTCTTTTGCCGTTTTTTGTTCTGTCCGAGATCATGTTGGGAATGGGTGTGGTTCATTTTATCGGGGTGCTGCTCGAGCCTTTGATGCGGCCGGTTTTCAATGTACCCGGAGCCGGGGCGTTTGCGCTGTCGATGGGTCTTGCGGCCGGATATCCCATGGATGCGGTGATCACCGGTAAATTCAGGAGGAACGGCATGTGTACTCAGGTCGAGGGTGAAAGGTTACTCTCATTCACCAATACCGCGGATCCGCTCTTCATCTTCGGCGCGGTGGCGGTGGGCATGTTCGGCCGTCCCCAGCTGGGGGTAATCCTTGCCATCGCCCATTACCTCTCTAGTTTTACAGTGGGATTCATTTACCGCTACTACCGCCGGGACGAGGTTCAGACTCATACCGCAACCGGATCGAATCGTAAAATACTGCCCCAGGCGGTTCGGGCATTGCTCCAAGCCAGGCGTGAGGACGGTCGCCCTTTTGGAAAAATAATGGGCGACGCGGTCCGTGAATCGATGAGCACCTTGTTGATGATTGGCGGGTTTATCATGATCTTTTCGGTGCTGGTCCGGATTCTGGCTGCGATCGGCGTTTTACAGATTATCAACCCGATACTCGCCTCCATTCTTAAGCTGTTTGGATTGAATCCCATCCTCGCCCAAGCCGTATTCAACGGAATTCTGGAAATTGATCTGGGGACCATGGCTGCCAGTCAGGTTAATGCGGCGCTTATCGATAGAACGATGGTGGCCAGCTGGATTATTGGCTGGAGCGGCCTTTGCGTTCACGGCCAGGTGGCCAGCGTGGTTCACGATACCGATATCCGGATGGGTCCATATGTGGCAGGCCGTCTGTTACATGGTTTAATTGCCGCGATTTATACCGGATTTCTTATGGGACCACTCTTCCCGGTTTTTGCGCCGTTCGCCCGATTGGCCCCGGTGACGCTGAAGTTCAATCCGCTCGATCGAATCCTCCTCTCCGGGGTGGAGCTCCTCATCGGTTTCGGGGTATTCATTCTGGCAGCCCTGGTTGTGTTTTTGTGCAGGCGTTACCGCCTGGTCCGGATGGAAACGGAGAAATCGCCATCGTAACTTTGAAGATGGTTTTTGGGGAAAGTCCCGGATAAGGTGGTCGATTTGGGGGAATAAGTCCCCTCCCCCATTCCGCACAGACCGTAATGAACGGCTGGTAGATGGGGGAGGGCTGGTCCGGATGCTAACTGAGGGCATTAACTTTGTTGATAACTGCCGAGAAAATGTTCCAGCCGTTCCAGGGAGTTCTTGAGTACGTTCATCTCCGGCAGAAAGACCACCCGAAAATGATCCGGTTCCGGCCAGTTAAATCCGGTTCCCTGTACAAGCAGAACCCTTTCCGCTTTGAGCAGGTCTAACATAAACTTTTCATCGTCATGAATGTTGAAACGTTTCACATCCACCTTGGGGAAGAAGTAAAAGGCCCCCTCGGGTTTAACACAGGAAAGACCGGGAATCTGATTGACCCGTTGGTAGGAATAGTCCCGTTGCTCGTGGAGACGGCCTCCGGGTTTGGTCAGATCTTGGATGCTTTGATAACCGCCGAGAGCGGTTTGGATGGCAAACTGGGACGGGACATTACTGCAGAGCCGCATTGACGCGAGCATGTTCAGGCCTTCGATATAACCCTTGGCCGAGTTTTTGTTACCGGAGAGCACCATCCATCCGGCGCGGTAACCGGCGATCCGGTGGGATTTGGACAAACCGTTCATGGTGATGCAGAGCACTTCGTCGGTGAGCGAAGCGATGGAGGTATGCTCCACTCCGTCGTAAAGAATCCGGTCATAGATCTCGTCGGCGAAGATGATCAGGCCATTGGCGGCGGCCAATCGGGCGATCTGTTCCAGGACCTCGCGGGGATAAACGGCCCCGGTCGGATTGTTGGGGTTGATCACCACAATGCCCTTGGTGTTGGGGGTAATCTTTTTGCGGATGTCACTGACATCCGGATACCAGTTCTGCTCTTCATCGCAACGATAATGAACCGCAGTCCCCCCGGCCAGGTTAACGGCAGCGGTCCAGAGCGGGTAATCGGGAGCGGGAATCAGGATCTCATCGCCGCTGTCCAGAAGGCCTTGCATGGCCTGGACGATTAATTCGCTGACGCCATTGCCGATATAGATGTCCTCGACGCCTACCCCGGGAATATCCTTCTCTTGGCAATATTGCATGATCGCCTTGCGGGCCGGGAAGATCCCCTTGGAATCGCTGTATCCCTGGGCATGGCGAAGATTGGCCATCATATCCTGAACGATCTCCTCCGGAGCCTCAAAACCAAAGGGCGCCGGATTGCCGATATTCAGCTTCAAGATCTGCTGGCCGTCTTGTTCCATCCGTTTGGCCTCATCAAGCACGGGGCCGCGGATATCATAACAAACATTGTCCAACTTGGCTGATTTTTTAAAGGTACGTTCCATCTGAAAATCATCCTTTCGTAATTGGTCGTTCCGTCCTTTTAAGGGGTCTATCCGGGATTGATTGTTGATCTTTATATCACAGCATTGAACGGATAACTTCACCGATGATTCGGAAACCGGTCTCCATTTCCTCGGGCCTTACCCGGCCTATCCCCAACCGGAAGGTGTTGCGGCCCCCGCCATCGGTGAAGAAGATGTCACCCGGCATAAAAACTACTCCCCGGTTGTAGCAGGCGGCCAAAACCTCCCGGGCATCCATCTTTTCGAGTTCGATGAAGATATGCAACCCGCCCTGGCCCCAGATCTTTTTACAAGGGATAAATTCCGTGGCCAGTTCCACAGCTCTCTCGTAGCGTTCTTTATAAACACGGCGGACCTTTTTCAGGTATGTTTCGAAATGTCCGCCCTGCAAATATTCGTAGAGCAGGGCCTGGTCCAGGGCGGAGGTATGGATGTTGGCGCTTCGCTTCATGCTTTCCAGGTATGAGATGAGTTCGGCATCGCACATGATCCAGCCGATCCGAAGGCCCGGGAAGAGAACCTTGGAGAAACTGCCCAGGTAGATCAGACTATTTCCTGTTCCCCCCAGGGCCAGTAAGGGGGCCACATGGGAGCCGGAGAATTTCAGTTCTTCATTGAATCCGTCTTCGAGCAGCGGGACTTGATGGCGGGTGAAACTATCGAGGACCGCCAGCCGCTTCTCAAGGGGCATCACGATCCCGGTGGGATTGTGATAAGAAGGGATTACATACCCCAACCGGAAATTTCGCTGTGCCAGAGTCTGCTCTAGCTTAACTGGGTCTATTCCGTCATCGCAGAGGGGGATTCCGGTGATATCCAGTCCATGTAGCTTCATTATCTTTAGTGCCGTATTGTGAGTGGGGTTTTCACAGATTATGGCGTCACCGGGACGGGTGAGTGCAGACAGGACAAGGTTGAAAGCCTCGGTAAAACCGTTGGTGATCAGGAGTTCCTTGCCCGCCGGGTTCACTCCCTTGCTGGACATGTAATCAAAGAGATATTCGATGAACGGTTTGTATCCTTTAGCGTAGCCGTAGTTTAATAGGGGTTGACCTTCCAGCGCCAACCGGTTTAGAAAGGCCTTTTTAAACTCCCCGGTTTCGAAGAGCGAACCGTCCGGGGCGATGCTTTTAAAGGAGATCATGCCCCGCCGCCATTTCAATTCCTTCTTTTCAATGTCCAGTTCCGTAGCGAGCCGCGCCAGGTCCGTAAGGCGCTGTGACCAGTCAAGCCTTAACCCGTCTCTAGAAGTCGCCTTCTTTGGGGCCACATCGACCGGGGCAACGAATGCTCCCTGATTCTTGACGATCCGGATAAAGCCATCGTCCTCCAGGTACTGGTAGGCCAGAATCACCGTATTGCGGCTTACCTTGAGCACGCTGCCCAACTCGCGGGTCGCCGGCAGG
>DASVMB010000193.1:0-8222 GCA_036384575.1 Bacillota bacterium | reverse complement strand
AAGCTCTTCCACGCGCGCGCGCGCATTCTCCTGGCAGTTGTGACTCTGGTCTTCACGCTCCTCCCTGTATGCGCCGCGACCCTCCCCCAAACAGGCGCCACCGCGGCAGTACTGATGAATGCCCGAACCGGAAAGCTACTTTACGCGAAGAATTCCGACCGCACGATGGCGCCGGCCAGCACCACCAAAATCATGACCGCCATCCTGGTCCTGGAGCATCTCCCGCTGGATCGGGTGGTAAAGATTCAATCATCGGCCGCTTCCAAGGAAGGGTCTTCCATGTATCTGGTAGCCAAAGAACAAAAGACCGTCCGTGAACTCCTCTACGGTCTGCTCCTGGTCTCCGGTAACGACGCTGCCACCGCCCTAGCTCAAGCGGTCTCCGGAACCGAAGCGAACTTCGCCAAATTGATGAATAAGAAAGCAGCACTTCTGGGCATGAAAAACAGCCATTTTCTAAATGCCAGCGGGCTGCCGGCTAAAGGCCATTACTCGACCGCTTACGACCTGGCCCTTCTAACCCGCTACGCCATGCAAAACGGAAACTTCGCCAAGATCGTCAGCACCAAGGTGAAAGAGGTCCCCGGAGCCAAGGCGGGACAAACACGGCGTTTGATCAATCATAATAAACTCCTGTGGCGTTATCAATATACCACCGGAGTTAAAACCGGATATACCATCGCCGCCGGAGGGTGTCTCGTATCAACGGCAAGCCACGACGGGGTGTCACTCATCTCGGTAGTGCTAAAATCAAGTTACATCTATGATGACTCCCAAAAACTTCTGAGTTACGGATTCAAACAATCCTCCAGAACCGGTTCGATTGCGGCCACGACCGATCATTCCGCGTCCAAGTCCTGATGACTGTTGCCGGGCCGGGTAGGCCCCTTGACGAGTGAGGTAATCACCGCCAGCAGAGCCAGCACCGCTCCGACTGTATAGGTGATATGCAATGCGCCTTCAAAAGCAGCCCGAAATAACCCGGTACCGGCCAGCCCTTGCGCCTGGAAACGGTTGGTCAGCCATTGATTGCTCGAGGTGAAGATCGCCCCGGATATGGCCACGCCAAGCACCATGCCTACATTACGCATGGTAGCCAGCATCCCGGAGGCGATTCCCCGTTTGGACTGAGGTGCTGCCCCCATAATCGCACTGTTATTCGGAGTCTGGAATAGTCCGATCCCTAAACCGACAATGATCAGGCTTATGATGAGGAATGAAAACGGAGAATCCGCTTTTAAGGTGCTCAAGAGACCCATTCCCAGCGCCACTATGGCCATACCCGCCGAACTGAGGTAACGGGTATCCATGCGATCCGATAGATTGCCGCTAATGGGGGCGATGAGCATCGTCGTGAGCGGCATGGGCATATAGAGTATTCCGGCCGTGGCCGGCGGTAGTCCGCGTAATTGCTGGAGATAAAACGGGATCAGCAATATGATGGTGAACTGTGCCATGAAGTTTAACAGCGCCGAAAGATTGCTCATGGAAAAAAGCCGGTTATGAAAGAGTACGACATCAAACATCGGATAGGTGATTCTCCGCTCCCAAAGGATAAAACCGGCCGCCAAAACCAATCCCAAGACAATCGAACCTAAAATATATTGATTACTCCAGCCATATTCCTCGACTAAACTCAGCGGAAGCAAGATTCCCACCAGCGCCAGAAACACAAACCCCGCTCCGATAAAATCGAAACGCTGCCGGGTCTTCCCGCTATACCGGGGAATACTCTTGTCCGCCAAAAATACCTCAAATACCCCGATGGGAAGGTTGATCAGAAAAATACTCTGCCAGCCGAAAGTCGATGTAAGAAAGCCGCCCACAACCGGCCCCAAAGTCAGGGCGATGGCTACCGATACCGCGGTTACGCTTAAAGCTCTACCCCGTTCCTGCGGCGGTACCGAATCGGTGACTATGGCCGGTCCCGTCGCCATCTGCATTCCGGCACCAATCGCCTGAATTCCCCGGGAGATAATCAATATGAAAACGCTGGGGGAAAGGCTGCAAAAGAGCGAACCTGTCGTGAAAATGACGATACCCAGGATATAAATGCGCTTATGACCGTATATATCTCCGAGTCGTCCGTATGCCAGGAGTAAGCTGCTCACCACCAGCAGGTACGACATGATCGTCCACTCGATGGTCGAAAGCGGTGCGTGAAAGTATCGGCCCATGCTGGGCAATGCCATATTGACCACGCTGGAATCCAGTCCCGACATAAAAGTTCCTAAGCCCACCGCCAGCAAGACGGCTCGTTTTCTTCCGAAGAAATCCATTTGTACGCCCTCCGTGATATCAGCCTCATTACCTCGGACATTATACCATATTTTCCCCGAGACTTTATCGCTTTCATCCAGGCAAATATGGGACAACAATAGAGGCAATCCCGGCCCTAACTGGCAGGCATAGGCTGCGTAATGCAGTGAATCCCTCCTCCCCACAGGTTGACGTTCTCCACATCAATGCCGATGATCCGGCGTCCGGGGAAAGTCCGCCTGAATATGCTTTTAACCTGTTCCTCCATGGTTTTCAGAGCCGGAGAACGTCCCGGCCTCCAATAAACTGGTAATAATACCGCACCGTTAGTGATAAAGAAGTTTAAGTAGCTGCGTACCGGAAATTCGCCGTTTGGTTTGGCCTCACTGTAAAGCGTCACCGGCATCGGGATCCGGATGATTCGGAACGGTTGGCCGTCCTGGTCGGTTGCGTTCCGTAAAATCCGGCAGTTTTCCTCCAATCTCCGATACGAACTCCGGGCAACCGGGTTGGCGTCCCGATCCTCCGCCGGGACCCGGGCCAATAGAATCGTGCGGGGATCGGCAAAACGGGCGATCTCGTTAATGTGCCCGCTGGTGATGGCGTCATCTTCCGCCAATCCTTTGTTTAGCCAGATGATTTTACGCGAACCGAGCACCCTTTGATATTCCTTGGCGATCTGCATCCGGCTCAATCCCGGATTACGTTTAAGCGCCACTGAGGCCGTCACCATTAAACACCCCCTGCCGTTGGACTCGATGGCGCCTCCTTCCGAGATCAGGCTGGAAGTGACGGCCGGCAGCCCCAGTAACTTTGCAACCCGTTTATCTACCCGGCTTTCAATATCGATATAATTGGGATCGCCGTCCCGGCTGTAATTATTGAAGCCGAAATCCACGACTTGCAGATGGTTTCGCCTATCCCTGATGAAGATCGGCCCCACATCCCGCGCCCAAATGGATAAGTGGCTGACGATATAGTAATGAATGGCGGAACCGGAAAAACCACCGGCCTCGAGTAACCCCTTAATTAGCTCGATCTCCAACTGATTCCGCACCATTAGGTTGACCCGGATATAAGGGGCTAACGCCTGAATCAGCCGAATCGTCACCGGACTTACCGGGCGGGGGCCTCCCTCATAAACCTCCGAGGGCCATTGCAACCAGACCGCTTGTTGCCTTTCAAACTCACCCGGAAAGCGAATAGAAAATGACTTTTTTTGTTCATTTCCGATGATGAATAAAATAACCAAAAGGATGAGACACCCGACAACAATTCCCAAACGTTGTTTCATTCGATCCCTTTATTCCCCCGTCCTCGTGATTCGAAGTAGTATTCCCTTTTTTACGGTAAACAAAGTCGCCGGGATATATTATAATTCAAAATGGAAATCATTTTGGCTATCACGGAATAAAAGAAGGAGACGATTGCAATGTTACCATTTATCGAGTCCGTCAAGGAGCGCGATCCCCAATTTTATCAATTAATCAAGGGAATCGAGGATTTAACCCAGGAGGAGAGCAGCCTGGATCCAAAGACAAAAATGATGATTTCACTGGCCGTTGATGCCTGCACCGGTGCGACCGAAGGAGTCATAGCACTTGCCGGGGCCCTTCGCAAGATGGGAGTTACCGATGCCCAGATCAGTGAAGTGCTGCGCCTGGTTTATTTTGCCAAGGGCAATACGGTACTGGCCGCTTCCATGGCGGCTTTCCGACCTATCTCCGCGCCTTTTCCAAAAGGCGACTCTTTCCCTCACAGGGAAGAGTAACCCTTGAGCTTTGAAGCTAATCTAAAATCTTAATCTTTATTCGAGTAACAAGGTTAATGTCCGAGTATCCCAAAGGTTTCAAAGATATCTGCAAAGCAATACGGTTACTCCTCCCTGCCAGGGGCAAGAGGTAGGTTGACATCTTCGGTCCCTCCCCCATAGCTGTCGTTTTTGATAGCATGATGGGGGAGAGCGCGCGTACCGTGTACGCGAGACCCGGATGTTGGCTGAGGGGTGAGGGTTTCACGGCAGCATTCCCGCCACCACGACTGTGGTGGTGGTCAAGATCAAGATCCATCCATCCACCGGACCCAACTTGAACTCGGGTGGGGTCCGGTGATCCGATAAGCAGCGTGCCTCGAGCGCCAGGGCCATTTCATCCGCACGCCCCAGGATACGAAAGATAAACGGCCAAACGAACAGCCGGATTCGTTGCACCGGATTCCTCCTCAGCTCTACACAGCGCGCTTTCTGCGCCGCGAGAACTTCCCCGGCCTGATCAAATACCATCGGGATAAGACTAATCGTCAGACTGAATATCATACCGATTCGAGCCGCCGGGAAGAACGGTAACCGTCCGAACAACCATTCCAAAGCGTCCCGAATTCTACCAAGCGGAGTAGTGCCAATCACGATTAAGCCCCAAACCATAGTCGTCGTCAACCGCCAAACGAACTGGGCGCCGTGAAGAAAACCATCGAAATTGATTACTCCGAGAACAAGCAGCGATGATGACCGGTTAGGCGCTCCCAGAGCGAAACTGACCAGGATCAAAAGAATGATCCAACCGTAATTGCGTAACTCCCGCATCAGAACTCTTAATGGCAGCCTGGAAAGAACAACCGCTACGGCTAAAAACGCGCTGATGAATGTTAGGCCCCCAATTCCGGAGATCAAATTTACCGCAATACTCATCAAAACAAACATTCCCAGCTTGATCCGGGGATCCATCCGGTGTAAGGGCGAAGTTCCCGGAGAATAATGAAAGATATTCAACTGAGCCATGTCATCGTCCCGATTTCCCGATCCGCGCCGTAAGGTCGCTTGATGCCGTATTGTTCCACTTTAGCAAGGACTGCGGCAGGTACGCCTGCCTCTACCACCACGCCCTCAGCCATGATCACCATCCGGTCGGCATGGGCCAAGATCTTTTCCAGGTCATGGGTGATGACTATGAGCGTAGAACCGTTTTGATGAAGTTTGCACAGTTCTTGTAAGACTTGGACGACACCAGGATAGTCCAATCCGGTAAAGGGTTCGTCAAACACGATCAACTCCGGTTTCATCGCCAGCACTCCGGCAATCGCCACCCGGCGCTGTTGGCCGCCGGAGAGCCGCTGGGGAACGGCCTCCGCCAATTCGCTCAAACCGACAGCATCCAAAGCCTCAAGAGTCCGGCGTTTAACCTCCTCCCGGGAAAGCCCCAGATTCTCAGGGCCGAAGGCCACATCCTCGGCCACGGTCTGACCTACCAACTGACTGAGGGAGTCTTGAAAGATCAGACCGATTCGCATCCGGGCATTCACTAGATTGTCGGTGATGGGTTGGTCCCGGAAAAGCACCCGCCCCCCCGTAGGCAGCAGTAACCCGTTTAAATGCCGGGCCAGTACTGTTTTCCCGGAACCGTTCCTTCCGGCAATGATTAAGAATTCACCTTGTTCCACCGTTAGGTTGACCCCACGGAGCGCCACCGTCCCGTCGGGAAATATTTGGGTGAGATCTTGCACTTCAAGGAGGTTCATGATTCACCCCCTACGATCGTTTCCGGATAACTGCGGCCGAATCACCCGGGCTAAAATCACCGCGGCAATTCCCTTGATGACCGCGCCCGGTAAAAACGGCAACACCCCGGCGGCTAGAGCCTTTCCCCATGAAAGATGCAACGTTGCCACTAACCAGGATACTCCACAAACGTGTAAAACTATATTACCGGCCAAGAGGGCCAAACCATCCTTAAAAGGATTCGTCCGGCCACCCGTGGCGATGATCCCGATAAGCCAGGCTGCAACCAGATAACCGATTAAGAACCCTCCGGTAGGACCTAAAAACACAGCAAGTCCGGCCTTGCCGCCGGCGAAGACCGGTAATCCAAGAGCACCCAAGAGTAAGTAACAAGCGGTACTGGTGAGTCCCAGGGAACTGCCAAGCAATAAACCGGAAAGCATGACAAAAAAGTCCGCAAGTGCCAGCGGTACCGGACTAAATGGCAACGGAACGCTGAGATACCCCCCGACCACGATTAGAGCCGTGAAGAGCGATGCCAAAACAAGCCTTCGCGGATTGGGTGGTTGGCTATTAACCTTGGATTTCATGAGGAATCATCCTTTTCATATGTTTTGTCTTCATAAAACTTGATCCATGCCATTGAAGAGAAACATGGGTATGTCAATCCCTATCAACCACGGATCCTATACTCAAAAGCACCAATTGTCAACCATATATATAATAATTGGTTTACAATTTAAAGTCAACCCACTCTTGCAATCGGGAACTCCGAGGGCTAAAATACGTATCATAACATAACCAAACATGGTAGAAACATCAAAATTCCGAGGAGGATTTTCATGGCAGACATTATCGATTATAAGATTCACGGAGATGACATGCAGCTGGTCGAGGTGGAACTCGACCCCGGCGAGGGTGTTCGGGCCGAGGCCGGAGCCATGACGTTCATGGAAGATGGGATCATAATGCAAACCTCAACCGGTGGCGGACTATTCAACGGGTTTAAACGGATGTTGACCGGGGATAGTTTCTTCATCACTACCTTTCTGAACAATGGTACCGGGAAACGTCACGTCGCCTTCGGCGCTCCCTACCCCGGCAAAATCGTCCCATTGCATTTAAACAATCTGGATGGAGCGTTTCTCTGCCAAAAAGACTCGTTTCTCTGTGCAGCCCAGGGCATCGAGATTGAAGTGGCATTTACCCGTAAGATCGGCGCCGGTCTCTTCGGCGGCGAGGGTTTTATATTACAGCGCTTGCAAGGAGACGGGTTGGCCTTCATTCATGCCGGCGGGACCATCATCGAACGCCGCCTCGGCTCTGGTGAGAAATTACGGGTCGATACCGGATGCATCGTGGGTTTTGAGCCGTCAGTCGATTATGACATTCAATTTGTCGGGGGCTTCAAAAACGCCTTATTCGGAGGAGAGGGAATCTTTTTGGCGACCTTGACCGGCCCCGGCCTGGTCTACCTGCAAAGCCTCCCCTTCTCGAGATTGGCCGATCGAATTCTGGCTGCAGCCACCTACAGGCGGCAAGACGAATCCAGCGGTTTGGCGGGATTTGGCGGTGGAATCCTAGGCGGGCTTTTGGGCGGGGATCGCGGCGATTGAGCCCTCACCCATGAGGCAGATTCAAGTTAGCGGCCCTCTCCCATCGCGCCCGAAAAGCACTTGCTATGGGAGAGGGCGCGCGTACTGTGTACGCGAGGCCCGGATGTCGGCTGAGGGGTGTGAGGGCTCAGGTTCTCCCCCGAACGTTTTTCAAAATAAGAACCAGGCAGTAGATAGCGATTACGTTAAAGATCGGAAAGATGATCGTCTCCGCCGGTCCGACTTTGATCCCGGCACGGATCTGTCCGATCAGCATGGCGCTGATCGCGGTCAACAAGGTTATCCCCTTAATAATGATCACCGAAGCCAGGAGATAGCCGAAAGGCTTTCTCCGAATCACCAGGACTCCGGCGACTAGAGCCGCAGGTACGATAAACCCTAAGTCCAGGGCCTGAATTATCAAAGTCGTATAGTGTTCCAACCCAAGCGGCGGCACGCCGCTGACGAGTGACGGCTGGATTCTTCCCAGCCACATCAGGGCGATAATGACACCGAGGAAAATGGAGAACCCGCCGATAAATTTCACTGGAAGTTTGGGGCCAAAATCCGCACTCAACTTCCCTACATCAAACGAAAGCATAGCCAGGGTAAACGCGAAGAAACTGGCGGACATCAGGATGACGTATATCAGAAAGAACGGGTTGTACATGGCCAGAAACGAATAAGATGTATAGGTGTACAAAAAATATCCCAGTGTCCCCGTGAGTAACAGTTTACCCTTTAACGATCCTTTCCCGGACAGGTAGAGCCCCAAGATGAGTAAGGGAATTCCCACGATTAAGGTCACCACATCCTGGGCAATGGCCTGGGATGCCGCAGACACGGAATCATTCCTGTACAAGCCTTTTCCGTAT
>DASVMB010000192.1:0-11248 GCA_036384575.1 Bacillota bacterium | reverse complement strand
TTACTTCCGGTGCAATTGACAATTGATAAACAACCATATAAGATGTTTATATAATCATAAAAAGGTGGCTGGACATGGATCTCTCCGAACTGTTTTGGAATGCTTCCCTCGAGGAACTCAAAAAGGGTTATGTAGAAGAGCCCGATGATTATTTATGTCTGCTCTGTGGCGAAAAAATCGAGAAAGGCATCGTTTACCCTTGGGAGGGTATTTTTTATGAGGCGTCGAGGTATATCCGGGTCCACATCGAACAAACCCACGGCTCGGTCTTTGAACACCTGATCCGCCTCGATAAGCAGTTGACCGGGCTTACCGATCATCAGAACCGGCTGCTGCGCCTTTTTTATGAGGGGAAAAACGATGCAGCGATCCAAAAGGAAATGGGGATCGGCAGCAGCGCCACCATTCGCAACCACCGGTTCGGCTTACGGGAAAAAGAGCGTCAGGCCAAAGTCTTTTTGACCCTGATGTAGTTATTGAACACGAGGGATCAAACGTCACCCCGGTTTATTCCTCCCCACGACACGGCCCGAATGGTGGATGACCGGTATAAAATCACCCCGGATGAGAACGATCAAATCCTCAAGCGTTACTTCCCGAAAGGTCCGGGAGGTCCGCTCAAAACCTTCGAGATCAGAGAGAAGAATAAGCTGGTGGTCCTGAGGCAGATCGCCAAACGCTTTGAACCCGGCCGTTTATACAGCGAAACGGAGGTCAACGCCATCTTGAAAAACGCTTATCCGGATTATGTGACACTACGAAGGTATCTGATCGAGTATGGCTTCATGGACCGGAAACCCGACGGCAGCCAGTATTGGTTGATGGAGAATCGGCCTGTTTCTTCTTGATTATCCAATTGCAAGCAAGATACAAAGAGGCGGGCCTGTAGCGCCAAATGAATTGACGTGGATGGACAAGCTATTTTCTAAGTGGTCGTTCACCCCGCCTTGCCGGGGCACGTGAAAGAATGAAAATATAAATATAATAACTGGAGAGCGCTTAACCACGAAAGGCACAAAACACACGAAAAGGGACCGCTTTTAATCCTTCCTTTTTCGTGATTTTCGTATATTTCGTGGTTCAATAAAAGCATCGAAGCATTTTCCGGATAGTCCCCCACTCCGGCTAGTGCCATTCAAACTTCATTCCGTCCTAGCGAAACGGAAACCAACTTCAAAATTGGTTCCGGCAGGGCCAAAACCGGACGTACTGCCAAGCCTCAG
The DNA here is from genome assembly GCA_036384575.1 of Bacillota bacterium. GTDB lineage: Bacteria > Bacillota > UBA4882 > UBA8346 > UBA8346 > DASVMB01. The sequence continues at coordinate 10,025 of DASVMB010000192.1, read as the reverse complement.
GTAAGGAACGCTATTAGTACTAACGCTACAGCATCCGCCGCGCAGCATCCGCGTTGCGCTGTCATACCAATCTAAACACCACTCATAGACATTTCCGGTCATATCATAGATCCCGAGTTTGTTGGGATCTTTACTCTTTACCTCTGCGGTGCCTCTACCTGCACATTCCGCGACATCACTGATTATCTGTTGATCGCCGTCACCGTCTATATCGGTAGTTGCCGTTGTATCGTTATAATCGGCATCAGCCCCGCTGGCGTATGCGCCGGGATAATACTCGCCGCTGTCGCGGATATCGCCGTCGCCGTTTTTATCGCCGATATACCGCGCCGCAAGTTCCCATTCATTGCTTGTCGGTAGGCGGAAGCCTCTAGCGATTGGGTTAACACAAGGATTGTCCTGGGAGCCCTCACCGGAATCAATAGTATAAGTACCAGTTGTTGTAACAACAGTCCTGATCGGGGTATTATAGGTAATATCAGTACAATATACACAGGCGTAGCCCGTTCCGCCTTTGGCGTTATAATATTCCGTCAAGGCGTTGCACCAAACCATGGCGTCATGCCAACTGATAGTGGTTACCGGCTCTTTGGCGCCGCCCGAACCATCGTTTCCTATAAGACCGGCATGGCCGAAAGTGTATTGGCCATGGCCGGGAACCGTATCACTATCGGTTGCCGTTCTGTCCGTCGCCCATGCGTAGACCGCGCTCCATAGCTCATAAGTTACCTCCGTCTCGGCAATAGAATAGGCTGAAGTTACCGAACCGGAACTTTTGTCGTCTACGCCAGCGGGGAAGCTGCTTACCATCGGGACGGAGACCATCTTGAAGGCAACACCGGTGTAGGTTGTCCCACCGCCGGGATTGCCTCCTCCCGGATCTCCACTACCAGGACTTCCGCCACCCGGATTTCCTCCGCCGCCATTTCCCCCGCCGCAGCCTGAGAGGGTCAGGGCCAGGAGTAATAAGATCAGGATAAAATGGTTATATTTTTTCATTCGATTCGTCCTTTCGTTGAATTTTTTCTTATTACCAATCAAACAGAAAACCGTTCCGTCCATTGGTGATATTGGGGGTTTCACTTTTGATTTCATAATTATTGTTTGTTTCCATTCAATTTTATAATACCGCCTTATTTTTGTAACCTGTACCGAAGTACAGGTTTTTTACTTTTTATTCCTTTTTTATAATTAAAATCGGTCTTGTAATAAAAATGTTTTTTGCTAAACTGTCTGATAATCAAAGACCGGGCTTATAGCCTTTCATAAAAAAACGACTGCTGCGTATTGATTATGCAACAACCGCCTTACTTTAAAAATATTTAGGCTAAAAGTATTTTCGATAGTCGCCCATCCCTGGCTAGCAGGCTAGCCACGGGCACGTGAAAGGATGAAAATAAGCTAGACCCCTTACCTTGCCTTTCCCCGTCCGGGGACAGGTAACGCTGGCCTACGTTTTTCTAAAAACGCTCTGGTAGAGGTCTTAATGCCTTTGAAGCATGGTGGTTCTTTCCTCTCCGGACGGGGAGGAGACGAAAGAAGAGGGATCTAACACCAAAGTATTTTCTGAGTAGCCTCTCTGTTCCTGTGCAACTGCCGACGTTTATCGACTTAACACGCCCTCCCTAATCCGGTTAATCCTGTTAATCCTGTTAATCCTGAAAATCCATGGTCAAAATTACTGAGTCCTCACGGGGCGGAAGCCGATCTCGGAGTCGAACCAATCCGAATTGCAGATGTCCTTGAAACCAAGCTGCAGGTATTGGTATTCGTTCATGATGTCAAAATAATGCCAACTTTCGCCGCGTACCTCCCGGAGGGGAATGCCGTCGTTATCGCCATGTAAATCAAAGCACCATTCCCAAACGTTCCCGCTCATATCGTAAAGACCTAATTTATTGGGTGATTTACTCTTTACCGCAGCAGTTGAACTGTTGTCATATACCGCAACATCGCTGGTGTTATGTTTATAGTTATCTCCGTCATAATCGGCAGTTGCCGTAGCATTACAAGCGGCGTCCGCCCCGCTGGCGTAATTACCGGGATAAAACTTAGTCGCGCTGATATACCGCGCCGCCAGTTCCCATTCATTGCCGGTTGGCAGGCGAAAACCATTGGCGGCTATATTCGCGGCGACACTATCGCATGCTGTCACGTTAGAATCCCTTGAATCCCGGACGGTAGCGCCGTTGTATGTATATACGCAGGCAAGGCTCGTCCCGCCTTTGGCGGCATAGTACTCCGTCAGGGCGTTGCACCAGACCATAGCGTCCCTCCAACTAACGTTAGTCACCGGATGCTGGTTGTTGGCGGTGGTGGGGTCAGCTCCGACTGTTCCCATGCTCCCTTCCACTCCGGCGTTTTGAAAGTAATATCGATTTGCTCTAGCAGGATCGGTCGCCCAGTCATAGACCGCTTTCCATAACTCATACGTCACTTCGGTTTGGGCGATGTAGTAAGGGTTTGTTACTGAACCGGGATTATCAGTATTATCGTCCGTCCCGATTGGGAAGTTGGTTACCGTCGGGACGGGAACCATCGTGAAAGCAACGCCGGTGTACCCGCCGCCTCCGCTATTGCCTCCGCCGCCATTTCCCCCACTGCAGCCGGCGAGGACCGGGACCAGAATTAGGATTAAAAACAGAACAACATTGCCATACTTTTTCATTTGAATTAAGTTCCTTCCGTTGCAATTTGTCTTATTACAAATCAAACAGAAATCCGCTCGATCGAGGTTTTCTCTTTTGATTTTATAATTATTACTCCGTTCCATTCAATTTTATAATTTTGTCTCATTTTTGTAACCTGTACCGAAGTACAGGTTTTTTACTTTTATTGCCATTTTACAATAAAAAATTAATTTTAGACGATGTTTTCAATAATGGTTGATCCTATAGGCCCATTTTTTCATTCTCCCGCAGAGGCGTGGAGGCGCAGAGAATAGGATTAATCTTTACGCAAGTGCAGCATGGGTCGCGTCCCAGAGGACGCGCTGCTGCCGGGGTGTCGTGTCCAAGGGACACAAGGTGTCCCCGCATACTCATTACGACTGGGGCTGTCTCAAAAGTCCGATTTATCATTCCGTCCACCCGGGGTTAAAACCCCGGGCTAAGTTAAAAACCATTCTAAAGCCCGTTAAAACGGGCTGGGAAGAACTGGATGTATTACCCAGCCCCATTCATGGGGCTTGAGATGATTTTTCCGTGCGTAGAAAGGCTCCTAAAGGGCCTGGTGGGGATAAGGACGATTATCCATTGTTTGCTTTTGAGACAGCCCCATAGGGGTGGTTGACCCAAATTAAAGCTAAAAGGAGATAGTAGATCAACCATTTTAAGAACATAGCCATTAATTTTACTAAACTGCCTGATAATAAAAAACGGTTGCTGCGCATCGATCACGCAACAACCGCTTTACTGTATCGGCCTTATTCCCGACTAATCTTAAACAAATACCGCTTAATAAACCTTTTAACGGTTATTATGACCCAGTAGTTTCTTTAATCATGCCTATATAAGCACAGGCGTTTAGATAGCGAGTATTGGAGATATAATACCCATCGCTGGCCAATTCGATAATGCTTATTACCCCATAGATATTCCCCGTGAAACTAGGGAAGGTAATATCTTCGCTAATATTATAGGAACCAGATGATCTGTCATAGTGGCCAATTCGTGTAAAACCGGTGAGCTTAAATCCAGTCATATGACCGTATGCCGCAAAATATTGAGTATCCTTCGAAGTCATCGTGCCGCTAAACGTTTCGGTCTGTCCCGTTGAAGTCCTCGCGGGAATGGAAAGATTCTCAATCGTAGGGGAAGATGTTGAACTGGAGAGATATATCGCGTCGGGTATTGCATCGACGGACCACGCGCCATCCGTCTTTACGAATTTAATCGTTCCGGATCCCGACAAAGTTAGGGTGCCGCTATTGCTCCAACTTGCATGATAAGAGTCAATAGCATAGCCGGTTATCGTATAAGCGGCCGATACCGAAAAGTTGGCGGTGGCATGGGCTGCGGTCGCCGAATCAAAAATGATATTCGTCAGGCGTTGAGTATAGCCATTAGCGGTAAATATTACCGAATTCCACGTAAAATAAGGGTCACTACTAGAATCAGAGTGAACAGGGGCGATGCTAGAGGCTATGTTATCTGAGCTGAAAAATGAACTGGCGTCAATGCCAATTGAATTAAATACCGTATTAATAGCCTGTTCGTCGGCGTTTGGTGAACTACCGCCGCCGCTGCCACTTCCGCAGCCGGTCAGAACCATTGCCAAAATCAGTATGACTGTTAAACTAAAGGGGGAGATTTTTTTCATCTTTTAAAAGGCCTCCTTTTATTGTAACTATTAACCAAGTTACCAAGAACCTGGAATTTCGCGTTCTCTTACATTTTGCTTTACTTGATAAAAAAGGATGAATCAAATAAAAAACTCTCCTAAGAATAGATCTTAGCAGAGTTCCCGAAATTTTTATATTATACGATCGTATACATTTTTTATCAATAAACACTCACGTCAACTTCAACTCCACCGCCTTTTTCACGGCCGCCGCCCGTTCCACCGACCTCCAATTTCCGGTTAATGGCGCTGATATTTTTTTTAACCGTAATCTCCGCGAGATGCATCCCGGCAGCAATTTCCTGGTTGGTTTGTCCCGAGGCCACGAACTGCAATATTTCCTGTTCCCGTTCCGTCAACTCTCCTATAGTGGTTATCGCCCCGTTAAGAAGCTTCAAATTTTCAGAGTAGCGGGCCGTTTCCTTTACCAGCCTGTCCAAATAGGCATCGTTTCCGGATTCATTTTTCAGGGCTTTCAAAATATCAAGGATATAAAAGCCGTACTCGGCAAATGGTAAAATAATCCGGTCGGTCCTACCGATCTCCAGCGCCCGTCCCAGCGTTTTCTTGGCTTTTTCCATCCCGTAGAACTTGTATTAGGCGGCGGCGTTCATGAGATGGACGTGCAGATAACCATAGAGATTACTAAATTGAGCAAACACCTGCTGCATATCTTCACAGAGCACTTCCAATTTTAGATAGTTCCCCGCCAATAAAACCGCTTTGGCATGGACCAGGTAATTAAACCCCATCCACTGGTATAACCCTGACATTACCTTTTTCCCTCTCCTCCGCAAAAGAGAGAGAAACAAAAAGGGTGAGTTTATAACCCCCTGACTTGTACCGGGATAGTCCTACTGTCGGTGGTGGTCCCGTCCCCCAACTGGCCGTATGTATTCATTCCCCAGGCCCAGACCGTCCCGTCACTTTTTAAAGCCAGGCTTTGGAGATATCCTCCGTCGAAAGCAATGACTTACATGCTTTTTAAAACTATTTTATCCGCTGGCCCTTCGTTTCCTAACCCTCCCTTTTTATTTTGAGGTGAAAAAAGGTACCTTTTGAGATACCAACTGCAAAGAAATTAATTCATCCCTTTTTACACACCTAAATAGTGACTTGCCATTGAAAAATCCCTGAGACGGTTAACGGCCTTTTTTTATTGCCGCTTACCAGCTAAAATGTTAAAATTAAGTCAATTAAGGATAAAGTTAAAGGATGAACCTTATGGACGAGAAACGAATTTTGCTGGTGGATGACGATCCGGCTGTCTTGAAGTTAGTGGACGCCGCCCTGGTCAAAAACGGCTACCTGACCGTACAGACTACCTCCGGGGAACTGGCGTTGGAAGTGTTGGAGCGGGAAGAGGTGGCCGCGGTCATCCTCGACGTCATACTGCCGGGGATCGACGGGTTGGAAACCTTAAAACGGATTCGCGGCAACGGGCGTTACGGCCAGGTTCCCGTCCTGATGCTTACTTGCCGCGATGAGGAAATCGACAGCGTGGTCGGGTTGGAACTGGGCGCCGACGATTATCTCGCCAAACCGGTGCGTTATCACGAACTGATCGCGCGGTTGAAAAACATTTTCCGCCGCATTCAGCCGCCAAATCCGGCCCATTCCACCAAGATTAACCGCAACGGGCTGGAGATCGATTGTAACGCCCGCACCGTTAAAACCAGCGCCGGTGTTGATCTAAAGTTAACCTTTTTGGAGTTTGAAATTTTTTCGTTGCTGGCGGATTACCCCGGCAAGGTCTTCTCCAGAGACGATATTTTGGATAAGATCTGGACGGATGAAACCTTATATGAGACCCGCACCGTGGACAGCCACATCCGCCGCATCCGCGGCAAACTAAGGGAAGCCGGGGTCTCACCGGAAATGATTGAGACTGTCCGTTATATCGGGTATAAATTTACGGAATGACTAACTACAACTCACCCCCTGTGAACTATTTTGCTTATTGTAACTCTTGAGCCATCCCTTTAATCCGATTAATTTTATTTATCGCGTAGATTTTTACATACACCAACACGCATCCAACACATAGTTGATTTCATTCGCCCAAAGTTCGACGGCGTCGGCGACTCCGTCACTGTCATTATCCCGAGGCGCACCAACGGCATCAGCCATACAATCAATCATGAAGGAATTAAGCACCGTCCGGCCTTCATTTGCTACGAAAATCGTTGCCTGATCGCTCTGTGAAGAAGCCGTACTCCCAGCCACAGCCGAACAGCCGGCTAATTGCGTTCCCCGTATTATACAATTACCAAAGCCTTTAAAATTGGTCATTCCGGTCATATCCGGCACCGAATACGGAGTGGTAAAGATTGCATTACCGGGATCCCACCGGTAATTATCGGCTACAGCGGTGCTTAGTATCCCAAAACTCGCTCCCAAGCTAGCCCAGACCCGGTGCGTGGAACCAAGCATTTGGAAGCTGGTAAACACCACCCCGCCGCCCCCATCAATGTGATTTTTAATGTTGTTCAAGAGTTGTAGATGAGAGGTACTGGTATTATTGACTACGAACAGGTCCCAATACCCAGTGGCGGCCAAATCATTAAAATTATCAATACTTGTTGCAGTCTTGTAATAAAAAGATCTGGTGGTTTGTAATTTAGCAAGGCCTTGCCCTACAAAATTCAGCACCGGTGATAACTCATCATTGACCACTAAAATCCGGGCCACCCGTTTCGTCGGAGTTGGATCTGTTTCTTTTATAATTGTTTCTTTTTTAGTGCAACCGGAAAGAATTATAAGCAGGATCATTAAGAACAAAATTCCCGAATGTTGCCATTTTCGCACAATCAATTTCTGCCCCCTTTTTGGGATGATACATTGCGCATCGTCCGAATGGACAATCTTTTATAAATTATTATCTACCACGAAGGACACGAAGACGTGGGGAAGCGTTCAACCCAAATATAAAGCCTCCCATTCATTTCACTGTGGACTGAATTTTTGAATGGGTTATTTCCGGTATCCGCCACATAAACATTCCCGAAGGAATCGTTTCCGCAAGATTAGCCGAAACGGGCCGGAGATTGATTGTAACGCCCCGTTAAAACCGGCGCCGGTGATGAACTGAAGTTATTGCAACGGCAAAATTACTGCGCATACCAAACATCATTCTGGTAGCCCGAACCACCGATGACCCAAATTGTGTTATTATAAACAACGCTTGTATGATAATGTCTTGCCGAAAAAGCGGCGCTGGGGGTCGCCTGGGTCCAGTTGGCCCCGTCGCCGGAGTACCACACGTCATTCAGGGCAGCCGAATTATCATAACCGCCGATAACCCAGATCTTGTTATTATAAACAACGCTGGTATGGGCGTACCTCGGTGAAAAAGCGTTGCCGGTCTCCTGGGACCACGTTTTCCCGTCGCTGGAAGACCAAACGTCATTCAGGAGGCCGCTAGAATTACCACCACCGATAACCCACAGCTTGTTATCATAAACAACACATGTATGGCCCTCTCTCCCTGAAAAAGCGGCGCCGGTGGTCTCCTGGGACCACGTTTTCCCGTCGCTGGAGGACCAAACATCATTAAGGTGGCTCCCGTCGTAGCCGCCGATGACCCAAATCTTGTTTTTATACACAACGCCGGTATGCCCCGTTCTCGCCGAAAAAATCCTTCCGGTTTCAACTTGAGTCCAAGTTGTTCCATCACTGGAAGACCAAACATCATTCAAGTAGTTTGAACCGTCATAACCACCAATGACCCACATGTTGTTGTCATAAACAACGCTGGTATGACCGATCCTCGCCGAAAAAGGCACGTTGACAATGACTTGGGTCCATTTTACCCCGTCGCCGGAATACCAAACATCATTCAGACAACTTGACTCAGACTCATCATCACCGCCGATGACCCACATCTTGTTATCATACACGACGCTGGTATGATTAAGTCTCGCTGTAAACGCCGCCGCGGACGTGGCGCTGGCCCATTGCGAACCGGAGGCATATGTGGGTGGATTAGGTGGATTGCTGCCTCCGCCTCCACAACCGGAGAGGATGACGGCCAAAAGCAGCACGGCCATTAAACCGTAAAAACAAGATTTTTTCATTGGGAAAACCTCCTTGGACATTTCAGGTAAAAAGGGGATTGAAACTAATGCCCTGGTAGAATTATAGATCATGATTGTGACAATCAATCGTTTTCAGGTGACGGCCGTGTGACATTTTGAAATATAAAGGCGCCCATTCTTTTCACTGCGGACTAAATTTCTGAATGCGGTTATTTCCGGTATCAGCCACATAAACATTGCCGGAGGAATCTACCGCGATTCCTCGTGGATAATTAAACTGTCCGTCACCGCTGCCGGAGGAACCCCACTGAGTGATATATATACCATCGGAGCTAAATTTTTGAATACGGTGATTATAAGCATCCGCTACATAAACATTGCCGGAGGAATCTACCGCGATTCCATTTGGAAGAATAAACTGTCCGTTACCGCTGCCGGAGGAACCCCACTGAGTGATATATATACCATCGGAGCTAAATTTCTGAATCCGTGGATTATTCGTGTCCGCCACATAAACATTGCCGGAGGAATCTACTGCGATTCCAATTGGAGAATAAAACTGTCCGTTATCCGTGCCGTTGGAACCCCACTTGGTAATATATGTACCAGCGGAGCTAAATTTCTGAATCCGTGGATATTGATAATCAGACACATAAACATTGCCGGAGGAATCTACCGCGACTCCCTCTGGATAACCAAACTGTCCGTCACCGCCGCCGGAGGCGCCCCAATGGGTGATATATATACCATTGGAATTAAATTTTTCAATAGAGCAATTTTGAGTATCCGCCACATAAACATTCCCGGAGAAATCTACCGCGATTCCATTTGGTTGGTTAAGCAGGCTGTTACCATTTCCGTCTTCACCCCACTGGGTGATATATGTTCCTGCGGAGCTGAATTTCTGAATACGGTTATTAAAAGTATCCGCCACATAAACATTGCCGGAGGAATCTACCGCCATTCCCCTCGGAGAATTAAACTGTCCGTTACCGCTGCCGAGGGAACCCCACTGGGTGTTGTAGACGTAGGTAACAGCCGCTGGCGTGCTTGTTTTACTAACCCTCCGGGACGCCGGATCCATACAGCCGCTAAAACTGACCGCCAAAATCATAATCCCTAAAAAAATCAGATATTTTTTCATCATAAAGCCCCCGTGTATAAAGTTAAAAGGGTAAAGTGTAAAGGGTAAAATTTGACCGCCTGTTTCTCTAAAATCAGCCGACAGTCGGCAACGATATCCTAACCTCCATATTTCACACTTCTACGCGCGTGTGCACGACTTCATTCTTCACATTTCATTTCCTGATCCCCATTTCCATCCTAGGCTCTTCCACCGTAATCACGATATCCGCCCAGCGGTCGCTTGGCCAGCCTTCCGCTTTTCTTTTGGCCTCAGGATGGTCTTTGCCGTAAGCAAAGATCACTATCCGCGCCGGGTCGATGCCATGAGCGATCAGATAATCGGCCACCGCCTGGGCCCGTCTGCGGGACAGCCCGATATTGTACTCCCGCTCTCCAAACGGGTCGGCATGGCCGCCGATCAGGATATAGCCTTTAACTGTTTGTAAGATTTGAACATCCTGTTCCAGTGCCCCTTGTTGATCGGCACGGATCATTGCGCTGTCGAAGTCGAAAAAGATCGGG
>DASVMB010000191.1:0-10544 GCA_036384575.1 Bacillota bacterium | reverse complement strand
TGTTGCCCGTTGCCTATTTCCTATTGCCTATTACCTTCCTCGAATACACCATCAACTGCAATTCCTTATATGACGCTTCCTTACCGTAATAGTCCGCAAATGTATCCACGATCGCCATTCCCCGCGCTTGAAAAATGTCATCTAACTCAGCTCTGGAATATAAGCGTGTTGAGGAAAAAGGTTCGATTGAATCCGGCTTCCGGGCGATTTCCCCGAATGGAATACTCCAATCGCTAAACAGCATTCTACGGGTTTCTTTGTCCCAGTCAAATCCCGGTAACGATAAGGTGGTGGAACCAATCTCCCAATGGCGTTTGGGGAAAAAGGCTTCGGCATGTTCGGCGTTACAGATGTCCATAAAGTGCTTGCCACCGGGCTTAAGGGCGCGGGCAATTATATCAAAGATCTCTAAATTCTCCGCATCATTTTCCAAATACCCGATGGCTCCATCGGCCAGATTTAACACTGCATCAAACTCATTTTGATATGACAACTCTCGAATATCCGCCTGAATAAAGTCTATTGCCAGAGAGGCTGATTTAGCCTCTTTCCTCGCATCATCAATAAAATCTTTAGTAATATCGACTCCCACCACGGAATACCCTTTTCGTGCCAAAGAAAGAGCGTGTCTACCGTAGCCGCAGGCCAGATCGAGGACGCGCTCTTTTCCCGTCAGCCCCAGCGTCTTGATGATGAAAGCCACCTGATTTTCCGTGTCTTCAACCCAGGATTGGTTTTTAATCCCCAGTCCCCAGCCTTTTTTATACCACTGCGGATCTATCGTACTCAATTGCTTTTCCATTCTTAAAACCTCCGTTTCGTTTACTCTGGTATTGAATATAGCGGAGGTTTTCGGAAAAGTATAGACTTTTTATTTATTTTGAGTTATCCTATTGTTATAGTGTGACCCGAGATCGTTGTCTCGGGTTTTTTTTATCCCAAAATACAAATGGTTTATTGCGTATGATGGATAAATTACTTCAATAGCCGCAAATAAAGCCATACCCATTTTTATGTTTTTTGTGTGTTCCGTTGTGAATAAAACAGGCATACAGATAGAAACTTTTCCAAATGGCACCCGGTAAACTTAATGGAAACGGGATGAGGCGGTCCCTCCCAGCCTCAAAATATTACATATCGCTATGCCAATGTGATTTGAGTTATTAGAATATATTTACTCTTTCTACAACTTTCCTAGCTTACCTTCAATCATTTCCTGATCTGACGATATAATATAAAAAACGGGGCCGTATTCCATAGCCCCGCATCTTACTGTAGTCAAGTTAAAACTCCGGTATATCCTCACGAGAATGTAATCATCATTATCCTTTCAGTCCCGAGGTGGCAATTCCCTCCACAAAATATTTTTGAGTAAAGACAAATAGAATGACGGGCGGAATGATCGCCACCACCGCCATAGCCAAGACTTGGTTCCAGTTTACGATGGCGCCGACATCAATGGAGATGCGGAGTCCGAGCGCCAGGGGGTATTTACTGACGCTGTTGATATAAATCAAGGGATTGAAGAAATCATTCCACAGCCAGATAAATTGCATCAACGCCACGGTAAACAAGGCCGGTTTACATAAGGGAAGCAGGATTTTATACAATATGAGAAACGAATTGCAGCCGTCCACAAAGGCTGATTCATCAAGTTCCCGCGGGATGCCCCGTAAAAATTGGACCAGCATAAAGATAAAAAAGGAATTTCCAGCTAAGAGCGCGGGGATGTAAAACGGTAAATAGGTATTGAGCCAGTTCAAGTTCTTGAACAAAAGGTACCGCGGGATAATGACAATGGTTCCGGGCAGCATTAATGTGGAGAGCATCAATGCAAAAAAGAACTTGCGCAAGGGAAAATCCAGCCGGGCAAATCCATAAGCCACCAGTGCGCTGGATACCAACGTAAAAATTACTGTCGGAATGACCAAAATAAAGGTATTGTTCACAAATAAACCGAAGCCCTGTTGGCCGAAGCCCATCCAGCCCTTGGCATAGGAATCCCAGACGAATTGAGACGGGATCAGACTGGGAGAAGAAAAAATCTCCGAACTGGGTTTAAAAGAAGAGGCGATGATCCACAGCAGTGGATATACCATTACAATTGCGAACAATACGATATAGCTATGAGTTACAATGGTATAAACCATACGTTTATTTACTGCCATTTATATCACCCCCATCTTCATAATAAATCCAGTACGGTGAAGATTTAAAGATAAACGCCGTGAAGAACATGATGATCACAAACAACACCCAGGATTGGGCCGAAGCGTAGCCCATTTTAAAGAATTCGAAACCGTTGCGGTAAACCATCAATCCATACAAGTAAGTGGCTCCGATGGGGCCGCCGGTACCGTTGGTGACGATAAATACCGAGGTGAATTCCTGAAAGGCATTGATCATTTGCATGACCAGGTTAAAAAAGATGATCGGGGTCAACTGGGGAACGGTAATCCGAAAAAATATCTTAAGGCTTGAGGCGCCATCCACTTTTGCGGCTTCGTACAATTCCGGCGGGATCTGTTTTAAGCCCGCCAAAAAAAGCAGCATGGAAGAGCCAAATTGCCATACTGTCAGCAGACTCAAGGTGAATAATGCCAGATCCGGTCCCAGCCATTGGAGGGGACTCATCCGAAAAAACGAAAGGCATTTATTGATGATCCCGTCATTCATAAAGAGGATCCGCCACAGAAATGCCACGGCGACGCTTCCTCCCAAAATTGAAGGCAGGTAGTAGACGGTGCGGTAAAAATTGATTCCTCTGATTTTTTGACTTAAAATGAGGGCGACAAGTAAAGAAACGATAATTTTCGCGGGGACGGCAAATAGAACATAGACAAATGTCACCTTTAATGCCTGAAAGAAATTGGCGTCCCGGGTAAACATATAGCTATAGTTTTGAATCCCGGTAAAGTCCGGGGCCTTAAACATGCTTAAATTGGTAAAGGAATAATACAATGATGAAAAAAAGGGATACAGTTGAAAAATAAGAAATCCAAGCAACCACGGGGAGATGTAAAGTAAACCCACCCAACTGCGTTTTTTTGGCTTATCTTTTATGACATTACCGTTTGTACTCATCTTTCAAGGCTCCATTCGCGTGGACTTCCAATTGTAAGGAATACCGGTCGGCTGACCGGTATTCCTTAAAGTTATTGATGATAATTATTTCTTCTGAGCCTTTAATTCAGCCAGTTTCGCTTTGAGACTGTTGATCAATTCACCGGCCGCCTGATCCGGAGTGAGTTTGCCGAATCCGACCTTGAGGAAGACATCCTTGCCGATGGTTAACAACTCGTTATTGGTGCTAAAGGTGTTATCGGGCAGACCGGCATTTTTAACGCCAAGGCTTACAGCGGTGGAGGTATTCTTATCCACCATATTCTTTTCGGTCAACAATTGGATGGCCTTTTCCGTAGGCGGCACGCCGCGGGACATCCCCAGCGCCGCAATGGCTTCAGGATCGGTAAATAACCAGTTCATGAACTGGGCTGCTTCTTTTTTATGAGCCGATCTGCTGTTGACGGAAAACACCTGAGAAGAACGAACACTTATACCGGTATTTTTGGCATTTTTGCCGAAAACCGGGCACATCACTGTCAGGTCAAATTCCGGGCGTTTGAAAACTCCCATGGTCGACGCCCAGCCGGAGACCATGATAATTTTTCCGTTAATCCAGCGGCTGTCCTGTTCAATCTTATTTTCAAATATCACGCTATCGGCGATGGGTTCCAGGGTCCCGCTGTCCAACAATTTCCGGTAATAGGTAAAGGCCTCAACCAGTTGGGCTTTGTTAAACCCTAAGGTATAGTCGTCATTAATCCATTGCTTGCCGGTTTTATTGGTCAAATAGGTCCGGAGCAGATCAATGTTGTTGGAGTCGTAAACCAGCAGATAGCAGCTGCTGTCCTGTTTATGAATGCGGGTTCCGATTTCCAGCAGATTCTCCCAATTCCATTTGGTATTCGGATCGATATTGAATTTCGTCAGTAAATTCTGATTGACAACGTAAGTTTGTGAATTGATCCCGGTCGGGAGCCCGACCAGTTTCCCTTTGACCGTACAGTTTTGGGCAAGGAATTTCTTATCAAAATTGCCAATTTTCAAGGCGGATTTGTATTTATTCAAATCCTCCAGCAAATTGCCTTGAGCCATAATATCCTGGAGCCAGCCTTGATCGATTTGAATGACATCCGGGGCCTCCATGCCGGCCAGCTGCACCAGAAGCTTTTGTTGATATCCGTCAAACCCGCCGTATTCCGCTTCGATCTTTACATTGGGATTTCCCTTCATGTAGAGATCAATTGCAGCCAATGTCGCTTTGTGGCGGGTTTCCGTCCCCCACCATGAAAACCGTAATGTTACGTTAGCGGGTGCGGCGTATGTGGCAAAAGCAGAAACAAAAAGGATGACCGCGATGAGACATAACGGAATGATCACCTTAACAAGGTTTTTCAAAAAAAATACCTCCCTTGGATTATTTGTTAAGTCAATGTTACCAAAGAATTTCAAGGAAGTTAAGGCCGTCCGGGTTATAAAGAGTATCAATTTTTCGTTTGACGCAAACCGAAGGTATCAATTTTTAAGAAATATCCTCTTGATTTAACGGACAGGGAATTCGAATCGTAATCACCGTCCCCAAGTTCAGTTTACTGTTGACTTTAAAAAGGGTTCCTTCTCCAAAGGTAAGTTCCAGGCGTTTTTTGGTGTTGACCAAACCGATATGCCCCTTCCCTTCGGTGCCATCATCCAGGTGTGTCCTAATTTCTTTAAGTTTTTCGGCCCTTATTCCCAAGCCGTTATCGATGACCGCAATTTTCAGTAAACCGCCTTGCAATTGAATTTTAATCTTCAGATAACTTTGACCGCTTTTTTCTTTGATTCCGTGATAAATACTGTTTTCAATCAATGGTTGAAACAGTAAACGGATAACCTGACAATCCAGGACATTTTCATCATAATCCCAGATTAAATCGAATTTGTCACGATATAATATTTTTAAGATATTGATGTAATTGCGGGTGTTTTGGATCTCCTCTTTCAGGGATACGGTTTTATTGGGTTGTTCCAACGAATATTTCAGGATTTCGGAGAGCTGCTCGATCATCGCGCTGGTTTCATTGGGTTTTTTAGCGAGACCGATGATTTGCCATTTGATCGTATCAAGGGTGTTAAATAAGAAGTGGGGATTGATCTGCGCCTGCAAAGCTAAAAGTTCCATGACCTGCAACTTGTATTTTCTCTCCGATAACTGTAATTTCAGGTAATTCTGTTCGATAAAAGTGGTCAGGAGATTGTAAGTGATAAATCCATATTCATCATTGATCTGTGCCGGAAGCCCCGGCAACGTGGAGTTGGTTTTGGCGGCTTCAATGATCGAAATGATGTTTTGGATCCTCAGGTAATTGTTACGGGCGAGCCAATAGGTTAATACCAATCCCAATACAAATAGGCCCGGCAAAAGAAGTAGGATAAACTTCTGCAGTTTCAGCGGAATGGCATATAGGGTTTGTTGCGGTACAACCGATATATATTTCCAATGATATTTGGGGGATAAAAGGTAGGAGACAGTGAAATCCCCTTGCTGTGAGTGATATACAAAATTATTGCTGGGGTGGTTGATGATCTTCATGAGGCTATCGTTGCCAATGGAATGGGCTTGGCGGTTTCGAAAAATGACCCGGTTGTTCTCATCAACGATCATAAAACCCTGATCGGGAAGAGTCTCCAAGTTATCCAGCAAATGTTCGATATATTCAGTTTTGATGTTTAAAACGATGACGCCGGCGTTTGGATTACCTGAGGTATATAAACGCCGATAAATGGTCTCCACCTGGGTGGGTTTTTTTTCAAACGCATATTGGCTGATGATTCGCGGTTCCGTCCATAAACTAAGGTTCCTGCCATTTTGGACATAAGAATCATACCAGGATGTATCGTAATAAGCACGGAGATCCGTCAGTCCTTCGGTAGTGGTAATCATTTTTTGGTTGGGATTGTTAAAATAAACGTAGATGGAGTGAATGTAGGGATGGGCATTCGCGGGTGTATCGAGAAAAATCTGGATCGTTTTGATGGTGTCGAGTTCATCAAAGGCTAAGCCGGAATAAGGATTACTCAAAATCTTTTTTAATTTGATGGAAATCTCCGGAGTGGTGCTGAAATTTAAGTATAAGGAGTCCATCTCGTCGAAGATTAATTCGAGATTGTTTTGAGTCAGTTTGAGCAGATTCTGATTGTTTTTATTGATTTCGTTTTTTAAAAAGTCCCGGACGGCAACGGTTGAAATAGCGCCTAGAATTAACAGCGGAATTAGCAGGGGGATTAAAAAAACTAAAAAATTCTTGATAAAGAAGCGGGAATATATATTTTGCATGGCTTAAACCTTTTCAATAATTTCATTCATTTGACGGAATTATCGTAATTACGGTATTCCCTGGGCGTTTTCCCAAAGAAGCTTTTAAAGGTCCGCGCAAAATTTTTGGGACTTGAATATCCAACCATATCACTGATTTGATAGGTCAGGTAGGCGGGATTTTGCAATAATTCCGCCGCCTTTCTCATTCGCACCTCTATCAGATAATCGGAAAAATTCTGGCCCGTTTTATCTTTAAAGAACTTACTAAGATAATGGGAATTCATGTGGACCAACTCGGCGGCTCCTTCTAGTGAAGCATCCCGAAAATGGTCCTCGATATAATTTTTCACCGTGGTGACAATCTGTTCTTGATAATTGCAACCATTCATTTCAAGACCGGATAAGGTCTGTGGATTGTTTCCGCTTCTATCGTCGGATGCTTTATCGAGTTCGGTCTTGATCTTATAACAAACCTCTACCAAGTCGTCGTATTTGGTCGGCTTAACCAGATAATCAACCACACCGAATGCCAACGCCTTTTTGGCATACTCAAATTCCTGATAAGCACTGATAAAAACGATTTTAACCGGCGATTTGCGGTTAAAAAGCTCTTGGGCCAGCGCGATGCCATCCATGACCGGCATTTTAATATCACAAAGCAAAACATCAACCGGGCGCGAGGCAATAAACTCCAAAACCTGGACCCCATCTGCCGCCTGGCCTACTACCTCAAAGCCGAACTCATGCCAGGGAAAATAATGGCTCAAGCCATTGCATATCTCGGCTACATCATCGGCGATCAGCACTTTATACATGACCTTATCCTTGTAGACTGAAATGATCTTTTTAAGGTGTTTACCAAAAACAATCAGGGCGAAGTTGATTTAAATGCCTATTTATTATATTATAGTATATATTTAGCAAAATAGAAATATCGCCGCTTCATCGAGAATGATCCAATTCAAGCGCGTTTCAATTCAGTAATTTCATCATAATCGAGATGAGATGCAATGACAATTGACCGCTATCAGCTTGTAAGCCGACATAACCCCGTCCTGAAAAAACTTGACCCCCGCTCTCCCCTTTCCATCGGCAATGGTGAGTTAGCCTTTACTGCCGATATTACCGGCATGCAGACCTTCCCGGAGCCATACCGTGACAACATGCCCCTATGTACTCAATCTCAGTGGGGTTGGCATACCGCTCCGGCGGACGATGGTCGGTATTTTACCCATCATGATCTATCCCTCCAATATTTTGACGTAGCCGGCCGCAGAGTCGGATATGCTGTAAGCAACGAGGGTCAGGAAGAGATCTATGACTGGCTGAGGTTGAACCCCCACCGGTTGCATTTGGGACGGATCGGTTTGGAAATGCTAACGTCCGACGGTAATCTGGCCTGGCCTGATGATATTCAAAACATTTACCAGCAACTTGATCTCTGGCGGGGAATTCTGGAAAGCAGATTCACGCTTGGAGGCGTCCCGGTTAATGTGAAAACCTGCTGCCACCCTACCCAGGGGATTCTTGCCTTTTCCGTGGTATCCGAATTGTTACCGCGCGGGCGTCTGAAAGTCCGCCTTGCTTTTCCGTACGGATCACCGGATAAAACCGCCGCCGATTGGTCTAGTGATCAAAAACATAACACCGTCATGATTCCCATGGATGGTGTGGACTTTGGTTTGATGCGGATTCTCGATCACAATCGCTATTTCGTGGGGATTCGCCATTCAAATACCGGGCGACTATACCGCGACGGCCGCAACGAATTTGTGATGGAGCCTGCGACCGGTGTCAGTAAACTGGAATTTTCGGTTTCATTCACGCCAAAACCGCTATTTGAAGCTTTACCCTCCTTTGCCGATATCCAGGCAGCCTGTGAAAAGCATTGGAAAAAGTTTTGGTTGGAAGGCGGCGCGGTTACACTCGCCGGAAGCCGTGACCCGCAGGCAAACGAATTGGAGCGCCGGATTATTTTGTCCCAATACCTGACTGCCATCCAGT
The DNA here is from genome assembly GCA_036384575.1 of Bacillota bacterium. GTDB lineage: Bacteria > Bacillota > UBA4882 > UBA8346 > UBA8346 > DASVMB01. The sequence continues at coordinate 2,179 of DASVMB010000191.1, read as the reverse complement.
GCACCGGGACAATGCCCCCCCAGGAGACCGGTCTTACCTGCAACAGCTGGTATGGGAAATTTCATCTGGAGATGCATTGGTGGCATGCGGCCCATTTTCCGCTTTGGGGCAGAAGCCGCCTGCTGGAAAGGAGTATCTGGTGGTATCGGACGATTTTACCGCTGGCTAAAGGAATAGCGGCATCTCAAGGATATCGAGGCGCCCGTTGGCCGAAAATGGTAGGGCCCGCCGGATACGACAGCCCCTCCCCCATCGGGCCATTATTGATATGGCAGCAACCCCATCCGATCTATCTTGCCGAACTGTGTTACCGGGCCCATCCCTCTCCCGGGACTCTCGAGATATACCGGGACATTGTATTGGAAACGGCCGAGTTTATGGCTTCGTATGTCCAGTATGATGAAACCAACAATCGCTATGTACTTGGACCACCCGTCATTCCGGCCCAGGAGAATCACAGACCGGAAACCACCCTCAATCCCACATTTGAGCTGGAATACTGGTGCTTTGGCTTAAATACCGCCAACCAGTGGCGCAAACGGTTAGGGTTGGACGAAAACGAGACCTGGCGGGAGATTGCCTCACGACTCTCCGCTCTCCCCGTAATGGATGGATTTTATCTGGCTCATGAGAATTGCCCGGCGACATTTAGCCGCTTTAATCTGGACCATCCATCCATGCTGGGAGCATTAGGGGTGTTGCCCGGGATGAAAGTGGATCGCGGCACGATGATGAAAACACTTTATAAAGTATTGCAGGAATGGCGGCTGGAAGAGATGTGGGGTTGGGATTTCCCGATGATCGCCATGACTGCGGCCAGAGTCGGCCGGCCTGATATTGCCGTGGCCGCCCTGTTGATGGATTCGCCTAAAAATCGATATCTGCCGAATGGCCACAATTGTCAGGGCGAACGGAAGGATTTACCGTTATACCTGCCGGGCAACGGAGGGTTGCTGACTGCGGTGGCTATGATGGCGGCCGGCTGGGATGGTTGTGAGTTCGGAGATACGCCGGGGTTTCCCAAGGACGGGAACTGGACGGTAACCTGGGAAGGCTTGCTGCCGATGCCGTAAGGCGTTGTTCAACCGACCCTCACTAAAAGTATAAGGCTAAAAAAGCCATAAAGGGTGACTGATTCATATCATGAAGCTTATTACCAATCCCATTTTACGTGGGTTTAACCCGGATCCCTCCATTGTACGGGTTAATGGCGATTATTACATCGCCACCTCAACCTTTGAGTGGTTTCCCGGAGTTCAGATTCATCACTCCCGGGATTTGGTTCATTGGCGATTAACCGCCCATCCGCTCAACCGTCTTTCCCAACTGGACATGAAAGGCAATCCGGCCTCGTGCGGCGTCTGGGCTCCATGCCTAAGTTTCGATCGGGGTCTTTTTTATTTAGTCTATACCGATGTCAAAACCTCGAAGACATTCGCCAAGGATACCCATAATTATCTAGTAACCACCGCCGATATCCGGGGTGAATGGTCCGAGCCTGTTTATCTAAACAGTTGCGGCTTTGATCCCTCGCTCTTTCATGATGACGACGGCCGCCACTGGCTGGTATGGGCCCAGACCGATCATCGCAAAGACAAGAATCCCTTCGGCGGAATCGCTTTGCAAGAGTATTCGCCGGAGGAAAAACGCTTAATCGGCCCGGTATCCATTATCTTTAACGGAACGGAACTGGGATGCACCGAAGGGCCCCACCTGTATAAACAAAAGGGTTACTATTACCTGATCACCGCCGAGGGAGGAACGGGGCTCGGCCATGTAGTCACAATGGCCCGATCCCGGTTGATTACGGGACCTTATGAAGTCGATCCGGCAAATCCAATTTTAACTTCCCGGGATGACCCCACTCTGCCGCTGCAAAAAGCGGGACATGCCGATTTGGTGGAGACTCAAGACGGCGAATGGTATATGGTTCATTTATGTAGTCGGCCGATACCGGCCCGGGGCAGATATCCTCTGGGACGGGAGACCGCGATTCAAAAAATGATTTGAAATGATGCTAATTGGCTTCGGCTCGAAGCCGGAGGCAATCATCCCTTTTTGCAGGTTCAGGCACCAAATCTCCCGGAATACCGCGGCGAAGATGAACCATTGCGTGATGACTTTGATTCGCCGGTTTTGAACATCAACTTTCAGACTTTACGGATACCGCTCGGTGATG
>DASVMB010000190.1:0-6160 GCA_036384575.1 Bacillota bacterium | reverse complement strand
AAATGGCCGATTTTGAAAAAGTAATTCCGGAGCTGGCCAAGAATCTTGCCGATAAGATTACTCATGACGGTTGGTTCTGAAAAACAGATTCTCAAAATCAAACGAAGCTGCCTATCCCCTTCATCCGTATTTTCACCTGATCCCAAAATCGACGAATGCATTAAAGTAGTGGCAATTGGAATATGATCGAACAGACCCATCGGCTTTTCAGCCGGCGGGTCTGTTTGCGTAATGAATTGATTTATAACGGGGTCTCCTTCCGGTGACTCTCCTCGGCGGTCAGATCGACGATGAAACGCATGGTTGCGGCACCAAGCTCTGCCGCTTCCTTTCGTAAAACATCCCGGGAAGGTCCGGTCTCTCCCAGTTTCACTTCTTCCCACAATTCATCCAGTTTCTGTTTGAGCACGGCCCAACCTTCATATGTATTGTTTAGCGGCAGGTCATGCATGAGAGCCAGATTATATTCGGCTATCATCGCCTTGATGGCTTTGCCGATTCTTGTAACCCGGACATTATCGATCCCTTTGGCCGCCAGCTCACTCCGGTTTGAAACCTCATGTCTATTTAGAGTCTCATGGTCATTTAGACTCAGTTGCATCAAGACAGCCTCCTTCAAATGATGGATGAATGAAACCAAGACCTAACTAGCGAACTACCCGGTTGTCTTTAAAGGTTATTCCGCTCTCGGGCGGGTTTTAAACCGGTTTGCTCCCTCTCCGTTCCCAGAATTAGGTGCTGGAGGTCTCAAGCCGGTGGCGGTCAGGCTAATTCGGCGTAACTTAACCGCCTTGGGATAAAATAATATCTCGTATCCCGCTTGCTCACCCCGGATTAGGTACCAAAAAGATTTCAACCAGTGAATCATCCGAACCGCCTCACAATCATCACAAGTCCCTCGAATTATCATAACCGATACTGTATCTTTTTTATGTCGCATTTTGTGATGAAAGTGCCGAAATTATCTGGTATTTTTCGGCTTTTGCCACTGAAAACAATTTATTGCAATTGATAATAATCCCCGGTATAGCGCAATAAAAAACAGTCTCCCCTAAAGAGACTGCTCTGTTATTGCTAATAATGTAAACATGCGTTATGAATAAAGGTTTAAAGAATCCGGCGGCATTCCATGTAATATCGTTTCTCAACCGCCTCACCCATTGAAAAAGTTTTACGTGGCAAAACCCCGGCGGATATCACCGCAGGAAACAAGGTATTCTTATCGAAAGGCGGGAGATAAAAGCCGATATTGCCGGATTCAGCCGTCAATTGTTTCACCACGGAACTGCCATGAATGTAATCGATTGACACGCCGGGATTTTGCATCTTGTAATGATCGAGAAACATCTGAAGCGTCCCGGCTTCCAGCAGATGGGGGGCAGAAATGATATGGATGATTCCGGAATTGAGACCGCTGGAATAAACGATAGACTGACCTTTGGTGGAACTTTCCGATTGGATCCGGATTGAGGCCGTCTCCGGATCGTTGAATTCTTCTCTCGTTACAATCGCACCAAGGGATTCGTAATAATGTTGCATTGCGTCCCAAAATTCTTCCGGATTCACACCGAAGATCACCCGGTGTATCGGTTCAAATTGCAGGGCGGGATCATGAAGGTTCACCAATTCCACCAGGGCATAACGGGCCGGATATCCCGGTATGTTGGACACCTGGGGCCGGCTGCGCTTTAACTCCTCCCAGACGGTCTTGGCAGTAGCCAGCGAATGGTTACCATCACCCACCGCGAAAAGGAATGGGTATTGGCCCTCCGGACCGTACTTCCGCTCAAGACTATCCGGGGCACCAAGCTCGGCCAGGCCATTCCAGATTCCGGCCAATAGTTCGGGGGTGTCGATCCGGTACCCGGAGATCTCGCCGCCATCCATCATCAATTCGGTATGATAGATCCGTTTCATCCGGTCCCGGTTCATTCCTAACGGTTCAATGACCCCGCGGCCGGGATCATCAATCAGCACCATGATGTGGGGCAATTCTAACAGTGCTCCGGATCGGATCCTGACCCGGGGTGGAATGCGTTCCAACACCGTACCCTCGGTGGCCCGGATAAAACTCTGTGATCCCGGCCGATAATCGTAGTATTCCAAATCAAGCGCAACCATGAGGCCGCGTCGTACTCCGGAGCCCGTTCGGCGCTCCAGGTAGATAAACCCGGGCGGTTGCGGCATGAGAATGCCCTGATCCAGATACTCTCGCATGGTATTTTGAATCGTGGTGATTCGTTCCGCCGCGTCACCCCGTTCAAGATAGATCTCGGGAAAGATCATTTTTAGTGTTGAAGGCGCCTGACCCACAATCCGGCTGACCTGCTCCCAGTAATCGGGTTCGGAAGTAAATTGATCACAGGCGATTACCGACCAGTTAGCCAAATCCACCCGGGGATTCGGCAAGAGTACTTCGGGCATAGCTATTCCAAATTTCGTAAAATCGGGTATCATGAATCCCCCTGCTTCTTAAAATAAGGCATCGCGTCCTGCGGGACGCACGGCAACAGGCACTAGGCAAAAGACAAGAGGTAACCGGGCTAAATCCCGGCCTATCTACTCTATCCCTAACAGGGAAGCAGCTGGGCGTTACAGGTATTAACCAGCAAAACATGACCGGTCCCCTGAAAACGGTGACACCGTTTTCTTAAGAGTTGTGATACAACTCTACTTAAAAAGGATAGGGTAATAGGCCCGAATCCGGTTTTCCCCGCATTTTTATTTCCTCTTTCCTTAGCCTATTGCCGCGCGCCCCAAGGGGCGCGAGTTCCCTATTCCCTGTTGCCTATTGCCTATTGCCTAAAATAGTCCATTCCCACCTGGTGTCGGGCTTTATCCATATATGTCGTTACTACCTGGCGGGCCTTGGTTGCGCCTTTTTTCAAGGTCTCAATTACATATTCTTCTTCCAATGCAGCCCGGTTGGCGCGATAGGGTTCAAAATGCTCCCAGATCGTAGCAAAAAGCTCCTTTTTGACATCCCCGTACTTGAGACCCGGAGTCAGGAAGCGATCCTTCAGTTCCGCTTTACCGTTTTCATCCATGAACAGCGAATAAAGCGCGAACAAGATATTGCCCTCGATCGGTTTCGGCTCGTTGACCGGAGTAGAATCCGTCTTTAAACCCATAATCTTCTGTTTAAGTGAAGCCTCATCCCCAAAGATCTCAATGGTATTACCGTACGATTTCGACATCTTTTGCCCATCCAGTCCCGGTACGGTTGCCAATTCATCTTCGATATCCGGTTCGGGAATGACGAAGGTTTCACCATAGGTGTTATTGAAACGAATTGCCAGATCGCGCGCCACTTCCACATGTTGTTTTTGATCTTTGCCCACCGGCACCCTTTCGGCGCCGTATCCCAGGATATCGGCCGCCATTAGCACCGGATAGGAGAATAACCCGTGACTGGCGGGAATTCCTTTGGCCATTTTTTCTTTATAAGAATGGCACCTCTCCAGCAAACCCATACCGGTGATATTTCCTAAATACCAGGTCAACTCGGTAACTTCGGGGACATCCGATTGAACCCAGAAGACCGATTTCTCCGGATCAAGACCCAGCGCGAGAAAGTCACAGGCCGCATTATAAGTCTGTCGGCGTAAACGTTCCGCGTCAAAGGTGGATGTCAGCGCATGCATATTAACGATGAAACAGAACAATTGATGATTCTGCTGGTATTCTATCATCCGTTTCATCATCCCGAAATAATTACCCAAATGTAAATTACCCGATGGCTGAATTCCCGATAAAACGCGCACAATCAACACTCCCCTGCATTAAAAAATGAAAAGTGAAAAATCATCTATGGCAATAGGCAACAGGCACTGGGCAAAAGGGAAACGGGTAAAGAGAAAAGTCTAAAAAGCTCTTTCCTTAGCCTGCTTCCTGTTCCCTATTGCCTGTTGCCGCGCGCCCCAGGGGGCGCGATGTCTGTCTTCCATATTAACTATTTATTATGGGCTATATTACAATAATTTGCAAGCGTAAGATCCGGGAGATCACGCCGCTTGAGGCAGCTGTTTACCTAAATATTCCTGAATAATTTGCATGACCTCCGGATCCGCTTCGATCTGTGGATCATTTAAGCGCAACAATTCACTACGGGCATCTTTAAGCTTCCAACCCTGGCCCGTTTTTTCCAGGGTAATCTCCAGTTTACCCAGGAAATAACCGGAATCTCCAGCCTGTACAATGGGATGGCCGTTTACCCATAGCGGTTCCATCAGGATGGTATGGGAATCCCCGCCCACAATCACCGCCGGCATCCCTAAAGCCGCTGCGAGTATCCGATCTTCCGCTACTCCGATATGGGTTAAGGCGATGGTCAAATCAACCTTTCCCGATAATTCCTTAGCGATTCCTTCGGCAGTAACGAGAGGGTCCAAAACTTTCCATCCTTTTAATTGTCGATAACCGGCCGACCTCCGGGCAGTCACCCCCAGGATTCCACAACGGATCCCGGCAATATCCTTGATAATATAGGGTCGAACCCCGGAAATCAGTTCTCCGGTATTCGGGTCCACTACATTGCCGCACAAAACCGGAAAAGCGGCTTGCTTGATCCGGGATTGAAGCACCTGTAAGGCAGAGCTGTTTCCGGTGGCTTTGAACTCGTTATTACCAAGGGTTAACGCATCATAATGCAAACCGTTCATCACCGCGAACTCCAGCTCGCCATAGAAACGCCGAGCATATCGGCCACGGGTAAAGACATCTCCGGCGTCAAGCAATAATACCGGACTAGGATTCGTCGCCCGGACTCTTTTGATGAGTGTCGCCCGTTTGGCTAAAAGCTCAAAATTGTAACCGTGAAAATCATTACTATGTAAGATGGTGATGGTGACAGTCTGATTTTGGGCTAGTGTCCCATAGCCGTACAGACTCAATATCCACAGGACGAATCCAAATATCATTCGAGATCTTGGCTGTTTCATTTGACTTCCATCGCTGCCTCTCGTAATTCACGATCCAGACGGGCGGCTTCACGGGCCGCGGCTACGGCAAAATCGGACCCGCTTGAGGCATAGATAACACTCCGCGAGGCATTGACGATAATGCCGCCGCCGTTTGAATTCAAACCGTTCCTGACCGTAAGCCGCACATCTCCGCCTTGGGCACCGATTCCCGGAATCAACAACGGCATGTCCCCGATTAAGCCTCGGACCACAGCCAATTGTTCCGGATAAGTCGCGCCTACCACCAATCCGCAATTACCCAATCTATTCCAATATCGGGCTACCCGCTCGGCCACCACCTGGTAGAGAGGAATTCCGCCGACCGGCAATTCCTGAAACTCGGCGGCTCCGGGGTTGGAAGTGTGGCAAAGAACGATCACCCCATGTTCCGGATCGTCGAGAAACGGCTTTAGCGCTTCCTGCCCCAGATAGGGATGAACCGTGATGGCGTCCGCAGCCAATACCTCGAAACAGGCTTTGACATATCCCAAGTTGGTATTTCCGATATCGGCCCGCTTGGCATCGAGGATGATCGGGTGTTCCGGATAGTGCTCCCGGATAAAAAGATTGGTGCGGCGTAGTGCCTCAATACCGGCGGAACCATAGCCCTCATAGAAAGCGCTGTTCGGCTTGTATGCGCAACAATATGCGGCAGTAGCCTCGATAATCGCACAATTAAAACGGAATATCCCCTCCGCAGGATCAGCCCCCCGGAGATCGTCGGGTACTTGACGGTAATCTGTGTCCAATCCCACACATAAAAAATGGCCTTGCTTCCACCGGCCTTCCAATAAATCAATAAAGCACGCCACGCCATATCCCTCCCAATACGGATTCTCAATTTAAATCTCTACGATGTTTTAACTCATATTCGCTTCTGTTTGGACTCTTCCTCCCAAAGCAGGAGTTTTTTTGGAAGAAGCGAAGTTTTAAAGAACTGTATATCCAAAAGGAGTGGGTTTTAAATGAGTAAGACCGGTAAAATATTACTGGCCGCATTAATTATCGTGGTTGTGATCTTATGGGCCATTTCCGGAAAATATCTTGATTGGTTATGGTTCAAAACCATGGGTCCTACCTCAGTCTTTTGGGTCTCCCTGCTGACCGGGCCCCTGACCAAACTAATCATCGGTCTCGTGGCTTTTGCGTTTTTTATCGTCAATTTCCTGATCGCGATCAGGGCCTTTGATCGGATAAAA
>DASVMB010000189.1:0-3299 GCA_036384575.1 Bacillota bacterium | reverse complement strand
CTACGGACTTTACCTGATTCTGTTCGCGATGACCGGCGCAGTCAATGCCGCGACAATGGTTGGGAGCTTTAACTTGCTGATGTCGGTGATCCCGTCGACCGATCGATTTGTTTTCTTATCAATGAACAGTATCATCATGGGGATTGCCGGTTTTCTCGCACCGAACATCGGAGCTTATTTCATCGATCTGCTTTCCGATATAAGGTTGCCGCTTTCCGTTTTTCATACGCCCCCGATTCGGCAGCTCTTTATCTTCGGAAGTTTGGGCTCGCTCGTGCTGGCACTGACTTTCGGAAAATTCGTCAAGCCGCTGCCAGAATCCGGGGAAAGATGCTAGATTTCATTAATTTATGGAGGACGAGTGATGGATCTCAAAGTGGGGTTTCCCGCCGGTATGCCGTTGGGTGGAATCGGTACCGGTTTGATAGAACTGATGACGAACGGCAAGCCGGGTGCACTTCTCATCAATAACAACTGGGCGCAACCTTTGACCGATGTAGATGGCTGCTTTTTTGCGGTCCGGATTGAACAGGCAAGCGGGGAAACGATTTTCCGGCTCCTTCAGAGTGAAAGCCGCTCAAAATTTCAAGGCGTGACCCATGTGCATTACTCCGGACTGTTCCCGGTGGCTAAGGCCGAGTATCTGGCCCCGGAGATCCCAATGCGGATGGAGGTTAAGGCTTTCAGCCCCGTCGTGCCGCATCAGGTTGAAAAATCAAATATTCCCGGCGTGTTATTCCGGTTTAAGTTTACAAATTTATATGATGAAAAGATCAAACTGAAGCTCTTTGTTTCCTGGGAAAATCTGTTGGGTTGTGGTGGAGCGCTTGAGGGTCCGGTGGACTCCGACCGGACGGGGAATTTTGTTGTGCCTTTCAGTGACCGACGGCATCAGGGACTGGTTTTTAAAACTTCATCCGCCACAAAGAAAGCGTATCCCAACGCCCTGGGTGAATATGCCTTATTGACCCCGATCGATGCTCAAACGAGGTTCACGTCGTATGTTTATAATGCGGTCGATGAGATGGATCAGGTTTTAAATGCTTTTTCGTCCGATCAAGCTTTCGGTGCCGATAATCTGAACGGTGTCGAAGGAGCGATCCATCCTGCGGGGGCTATTGGAATCGGCGTCGAACTCGGGGCCTATCAGGAGTGCGAAATCCCGGTGGTCTTCGCCTGGTATACTCCGTACCACCGGGTCATGGAAGGCCGGAACGAGAAGGCGCAAAATATCTTGAAACAATATGCGCCTCTATATGAAGAAAACACCGGCTTGACTACTACAGTCAAATTGAAAGATTACGGCCATTTCTATCAAAACCGGTTTGCAACAGCCGTCGCGGCCGGTGCTTATCTTCTGGAGAATGGGGATCCGTTATTAAGAGATACCACGGAGCTGCATGCCTTTATCAACTCTTCCGGGCTTCCCCAATGGCTCAAGGCAAAGGTAATCAACGACTCCAACCCGCTCACCGCCAATACGGTCCTGACCCGGGCAGGCATCCTGGCCACACTCGAAGCCAGCCGCGGGATGGGCGGAGCCTTGGGAACAATGGATCAAAGGCTGGTGGCTCATGCCGCGTATCAACTGTTCTACCCGGATCTTAACCGTACCGAGCTGCAGCTATTTGCGGGTATCCAAGCGGAAGACGGCCATATCACCCATTTTTGCGGTAATTTTTATGAGAGTATCGGCAGCAGTCAAGTCAGTTACGGGGATACCACCTGGCCCGATCTCTCCTGCTCGTTTATTATCCAATGCTACCGGGACCTGATGAATACCGGGGATTATGAATTTTTTCAGCGGATGCTCCCCCATATCATGCGGGCATACCAATGGCTGAAAACGGCGGATCGCGACGGGGACTTTATTCCGGAAGGCGGTTCCAGCTGGGATACGGAGCATCAGGCCGGCTTATTCGTGTACACCGGAACTGTCTGGCTGGCAACACTCCGGGTGATGGAACAGATCGCAACCCTCGAAAAGGATGAGGCCTTGAAGGGTGATGTGAAAAAACGCTTCGAAAAGGCCCAGGAAAACTTGATTCGTTGTTTATGGAACGGTGCCTACTTCAACTGCGGCTATGATCCCGGTACCGGTGCCGTCTCCACCGAGATCTTTCCGGGGCAGTTCGCCGGGGAATGGGTGGTCCGGCTATTGGGTCTGCCGGGCATCCTGCCGTCTGCGATGATTCGAACCGCAATCGGTAATATATACAAATTAGCCGGCAATAAGGATTTATACCGGATGATACCGATACGGACCCGCAAAAACGGCAGCCGGGTGGGGCGAAATCTGGATGAACAAGCCTGGCCGCAGTATACCATGGTTTTCCTGGATCTGGTCGCCGTTTATCTGGGGTTGTTAGACGAAGCTATAGTGGATATCAAACGTTTTGATGAAGCCGTTTGCGATCGGACTCGGGCTCCCTGGACCACCACCCTCTGGCATGACTGCCGGACAGGGATGCCCTGTGGCGGCAGGCTCGACCGTTATATGAACTGCACAGCTTCCTGGTTTATTCTCAACGCACTGACTGGATTCCATCATGATGCAATTGCCCGGGAGATGATTCTGGGACCCGCCGCCGGGATGAACCAACCGGGAGAGTTTCCGCTTAAGCTGTCTCCGTTTAAGCTGCCGCTGGTGAGCGCGGGTTACTGGGCAATGCTGACTGTGGCCGCGGATGGTAATCAGGTTACCCTGGACATTCATTTTGAAAAGCTCTTTGATGCCCGGGTCGAGCTGGCAGGGGTCAAACTGCGCGGCGATTGCCGTTCGGTATCGTGCCGTGTGAACGGCAGGGAGATCGGGATCCGCCGGCAAGCCGGAACAGAATATACCGGGATTCAATTTGACAATCCGGGTAAAGTTAGTCTACTGCAGGGGGATCAGATAACTGTTCGCTATTCTTTGGCGGGTTGATCATAACAAAAGTATCCGATATCAATTTCCTGCAAGATTCGGAAGGGTCTTTAGAAATCAGATATACCGCTACCTCGCTTAAAATTTTGTAATTGACAGGGGGGGATGTAATCAATGAGTGACTTGCTTATCAACGGCTTCAACAATCTTATCACCAAGAAGAGATTTCGGGCGAGGAGAGCCAGCAGTTACGATGTTACAGGAGGGAACGCTGATTCCTGGTCGATAGCTCCCGGTGAAACAAAAGTTCTGGCGGATTTGAAGGGGCCGGGGATCATCAGCCATATCTGGTTTACGGTAGGTTCTCCCGACAAACTGTATTTGAGAAAGATTCTACTCAAAATATACTGGGATGATGAAGCAAGCCCGTCAG
>DASVMB010000188.1:0-4671 GCA_036384575.1 Bacillota bacterium | reverse complement strand
CTGGGCGGTGTTTATCTGGGCATCCGGTCTGCCTTGGCCAGGTTTCCGGCCAGACCGATCCGGGTGCTCTACGCCGGAACCGGTCCCTTCGCCACGTTGGCCCTGCCTTTAACCACCGTCTTCTCCAGCGCGGAGGTCAGATTTACCATGCTGGAGATCAATCCGGCCAGTGTCAACTGCCTGAAGAGGGTAATCGCCGCTTTTGATGCCTGGGACTTCGTAACGGAGATTATTTGCGTCGACGCCACCCGGTACCGGGATGATCCGGACCAGCCGTTTCAAATGATCGTCAGTGAAACGATGCAAAACGCCTTGCAAAAAGAACCCCAGGTGGCAATCACTTTGAACCTGGTTCCCCAAATGGCTGGGGCGGGCATTTTAATCCCGGAGAATATTGAGGTCGAGGCGGTGCTGCTCAATCCCAGGTTGAGTCAACAACGGATGTTGACCGGCATTGCCGGCGATTATTATCATTCATTGGGGAAGATATTTGAGCTTAACAAAGAAACGGCCCGCGCTTACGCGCGTTCAGTCGATCTAAACAGCGCCGGATCTTTCTTTGATGAGGTGGAACTGGCGATTCCGGCCCGGCGCGCTCCGGGGTATACGCAATTGTGTCTATTTACCGCCATTCGGGTTTTCGGCACGGTAGAATTAACGCCCTGGCAGTCTTCGCTGACCATGCCCAAGCAGATCATGAATCTAAACCACGCAGAGCAACCGGTCGAGAAGATCAGTTTCCAATATAAAATCGATCGACAGCCGGGGGTTGAGTACCATTGTGGTACCAGTATTCCAGCGGCCGGTTGATCCGTTTGATGTTTTCAGAAGTTCCGGTAAAGTTTTTTGGCGGCAATATACTCCCGGACCGCGTCCGGCACCAAATACCGGATGGAACGGCCATACATCAGCTCCACGCAGCCGGGTGATTGACATAAACTATAACAATCATCATTTTGCTGTAAAATATGATGTTGTATTTTACGAAATATTAGGCTACAATAAAAGCAATAAATCCTGGAGGTATTTGTGATGCCTAATATTAAGCCGGTTTCCGATTTGAGAAATTATAACGAGGTGCTCCGTTCCTGCCAAGTTGGGGAACCGGTATTTTTGACTAAAAACGGCAGAGGCCGCTATGTTCTTTTGGATATGCGGGAGTACGAAAAACAACAGGCGGTGATTAAACTTCTGTCAAAGCTTTCCGAAGCGGAAGAGACGATCAAGACCGGAGAGGAATGGAAATCACTTGATGACCTCAAGAAAACATTGGGGGTTTGAGGGTGAATTTCAAAATCAGAATTAATCCGCTGGCGGTTTCTGATGTTCTGGAAATAAAAGCATCCATTGCCGAGGACAATCCCGGGGCTGCCGCAAAGATTGGAAACTCTATTTATTCCCAAATAGCCGAGTTGGCTGATTTCCCGGAAATGGGAGCCAATTTAAGAACGAAAATCAATATGAAAACGGATTATCGCTATCTTGTATGCGGCAGTTATCTGATTTTTTATAAGATTGAAGGAGAATTTATATCGGTTTACCGTATTTTAAACGGCGTCAGAGATTATCTAGCCATTCTTTTTGATGAGGAATCAACTGGAAATCAGAATTAGAATTTGTAGCTAGTTGCTCCAGGCCGTATGTTTCTATTCTGCAAATCCTCCGTAAGATACCGGTCATGATTTTCAGCCAAATCTTTCAAACCGGTATGATATTTCCCCGCCGCTCCCTTGGCCCTTTCAATCAGTTCATGTTTATCTCTCCGTTGATCTGTTTTAAATAATGATCCATTGATTTACGGATGAGTTCAGTCACAGAAATTCCCTGTTTCAAGAAGGGTCATTGCCCCGAAGTGCTATTTCTGGTGCTCTTAAAGCGGATTCACTCGGATTCCGGTTGCTGTTGGAACGGATTTGACGGAATATAAACTGCGCGAAAAGGGGTATATTAAAAAAACGTAATTTTCCCAAGGAGCTACCAATGTCCCCAAGACCCTTGGTTCCGGAACGGATATGGAAAGCCAAAGGAGGTAGCGGTAATGATCCCCTTTGATTTCGAATATTACCGGCCCGAGACTCTTCAGGAAGCGGTTGAACTTTATCAAAATTTAAATTCCAGAGGATTAGCCCCGCTTTACTATGGTGGAGGGACCGAGATTATCAGCATGGCCAGGTTAAGTACGGTTCATACCGGTGCTGTGATTGATATTAAGGCGATTCCAGAGTGCAATACCTTGGAAATAAAAGATAATCGGTTAATAACCGGGGCGGCGGTAACTCTGACCCTAGTCATGGAGTCGGGTCTTTTTCCGTTATTGGCCAAGTCAGGGGGGAGGGTGGCCGATCATACTATCCGGGGTAAAATAACCCTTGGGGGAAATCTTTGCGGTAAAATCATTTACCGGGAGGCCGTGTTGCCATTTCTGCTGGCAGAAAGTGAAGTGATCATCACCGGTCCCGGAGGGGAAAGAACAATCAACATTCAAGATGTTTTTCAACAAACCATGCAGTTAAACCCGGGTGAATTGTTGGTGCAGGTAGTTACCGGCAAAGAATATCTGTCGTTGCCCCATGATGAAGTCAAAAAAACCCGGATTGATAAGATCGATTACCCCTTAGTCAGCGTTGCCGCTTTAAAGAAAGATGGCCAACTCCGGGTGGCGGTCAGCGGATTGTGCGCTTTTCCCTTCCGGTCAACCATGATTGAAGCTGAAATTAATAATTCCAAATTAGGCTTTAAAGATCGAGTCAATAATACGCTACGCCATCTCCCGGCTCCGATTTTAAGCGATATTCAAGCATCAGCCGAGTACCGGGAGTTTGTCTTTAAAAATACATTACTGAAAATCATCCGGGAATTAAACGAGGTGGCTTGATGCTGGCAATCCCGAAGAAAACTTTAATCGATCTCCAAGTAAACGGCGAAACTCGAACTGTGGTGGTTCGTCCCGCCGATACCTTGTTGGATGTTCTTCGGGAGCAACTTGGGTTCACTGGCGCTAAACCCGGGTGCAGAAACGGGGATTGCGGGGCTTGCACCATATTGATGGACGGTTGGCCCATCAAGTCTTGCCTGACTTTGGCGGTGGAAGCGATTGGCCATCAAGTGACCACGATAGAAGGGTTGCAAGACACCCCCATCCAAAAAGCTTTTCTGGATAAATGGGCTTTTCAGTGCGGTTACTGTACTTCCGGGTTTATAATCGTCTGCCATGCGCTGGCTCAGATTCATCCCGGCGCCGGTGACGAGCTCATCGAAGAATGGCTGCAGTCCAATCTTTGCCGTTGTACCTGTTATGAGGAGATCCAGGCGGCGGTGAAATCGGTTTTGCTTGTCTGACAGTCGTTCATCCCAAATTTCTGAACTCACCGGGTGTCAGACCTTCATACTTTTTGAAAAAGCGGGCAAAGCTTTGATCGTTGTTATAACCGACGTTTACCGCTATATCCTTGATATTCATGGTGGTGCTTTTAAGCAGGCGTTTTGCCTCCTCTATTCTTAAGCCGTTGATATATTCCAGAACATTTTTACCGGTTTTGCTTCGGATAATCCTGCCTACCGATGAATAACCGACACCGGTATTATCGGCGATAGCGGTGGTATCGATGTTGAGTTTGAAGTTTTTGTGAATATAATCCATGACGATGTCTGCCGGGGATGTTTTCAGAGCGGCAGCGTTTGACATGAATTGGATGATGCCCGAATAAAACCCGGTGAGCCAGGTATAAATTTCTTCAAGATTTTCCTTCGTGGATAGCTCGTGAAAAACATTGGAACCGCTACCGAAAATATTTCTGATATTAATATTCAGCTCCACCAGGTATTTGACGGTATTGCCCACCAGTTGGATAAAAATCTGTTCAACATTGTCGGGAGATATTCCCTTCCTCCGCTTGATCTCTTCGATCAAATCCTTTAATGCCAGAATAACTTCTTCCCCGGAGCCAAGCTGTAAAAGATTGAGAATATGTTTTTCCATACGGTATGGGTAGTAATATTTATTTTCGATTTCATTGCAGCTATGAAAGATAATACTCCCGCTGCCTCGCACTATCCGGCTTTTCAGCGCTTCCTGCGCTTCGTTAAAGGAAAGGCTGATGTTCTCAATATTTTTATAACAACTTCCTACGCCAATGGTAATTGGGTTGCTGAGGACTTTAGCCACTTCATTCTGCAAGGCGCCGAAGTTTGAACTCAGAGTAGTCCGGTTCGATTCCTGATCATATTCCTCACAATTGATGATGAGTGCAATTTTACTTTTTTCATAGAGTACGCCTGTTATCTTGTATTTATCGTTTGCAACTTCGCAGCAGGTTTTCAGGATCAGATGCTTCATATAATACTGCTGGTCATTGGAGTATTTCTCGCTGAATCCATCATACTTGTCAATGGCAATCACTGCACATATGAAATATGGATATGGGAATTCCCCCTCATATTGCCTGTCCCGGCTTTCCTCCTCCAGGCCCCCTTTGAAAAGATCGGTCAGAAATTTATTTTTTAATGCCTGCCTGCTTTTTTCTAGTGTGTTGGATAAGCTATCCTCTTGTTTGATCATGGAATCAAATACCCTGGACAGGATGGCCATCTCATTGCCCATGGTTTTAAAATCAATGCCTTTACGCTTTTGAATATCCGACATCAGCTTTTTGACCGGGTTATACATTGCCC
>DASVMB010000187.1:0-11595 GCA_036384575.1 Bacillota bacterium | reverse complement strand
ACTAGGGAATGTAACTTGATTTATGGTTCGATCTACTGTAAAGGTTAAACTGGCAAGATCACTTAATAAACCGGCATTATCTTTGACTTTTAACTGAACCGTATATTTACCTTCATTTGAAAACCAGCCTTTGTTATCGCTAAAAACTGTTTGTGGCTCATCAATCCATTGGCTGTCATTGCCATAATAGAGATAATAACCGTCGACTGCTGATACGGGATTCCCTTGATCGACCCCCTTGTTCCATTTAAAACTTAAGGGATTTGTCTTTGTATAAATCACGTCGTTATAACTATATTGTTGATTGTCTTGAATCCCAAAACCAGTTGGGGCTAGTGGTTTAACATCATCAATGTTGTAGTTGACGGAAAAGTTACATGTGTACCCTTGATATATCTTATTAAGACCTAGTCTGGTCCAATTTTCTCCTGAATTCATTTCTACATAAATGCCTTGATAAGGCTCTAGCGAAACACTATAATTCGTAATTCCATTTCCATCAGAATAATAAATAACATCTCCATATTGACTAATATTACCATTTGCATCACAACGGCTTATTCTAAACCATGGAGCAATTGAATTTGAAGGGAAAGAACCATCAAAATGTACACTATAATTCATTGTAATTCGATAAGGACAGACTGTAAGGTTTCCACCAACGTATCTGGATGCTCTCCAACCTAAACCCGCAAAGTCGTGTGTACCTTGGGAACAATCTGAAGGAAAATATGCGCTCATGGTATTACAATTAGTACTACCCTGAGTACTATCAGTAAATCTAAAAGTATAGTTTCGTATAGAACCCTTAACATTTGGAATTAAGTCTGAAATAGCAATGAGTGTAAATAATATAAAACTGATTGTTATTATTTTCAAAGTCTTAAAATATTTATTGGTTCCCATTTCTACATACCACCTTTTTTTAGAAATCGTAGTTACTTTAGTGTGATGACTGGATTGTTCTCTACTATCCGTTAATGAACAAAATGGATATATAATGATCGGTTATCAAAATCTTTGTCGAATTTTCCCGGATTTTAACGGTCACAAAATAAAAACCAGCCCCTACACAGGCCGGTTTTATTGTTTCTTCCTTTTTAATTGCTTTTTGTTTCTACTCAACTTCCAATATCCTCCATGTAAAACCTGTTGTTATATTCTTCAGCTTCCTCTATTTTCCTGCCAATAAACTTCAAACTCCGCCAATTTATTTTGAAAAATTACTAAACGCAAAAGAACGGCAGTTTCATTTTGACAAAAAAATAAACGCTGCCGGAAAATCCGGCAACGCTTCATAATCATTCGAATATTTAAAATATAACCAATCACGAATCACGAATAACTAATACTTTACCCCGAACTTCTCCACCATCTTCTCGGGATGATAGGACTCCTTGGCCTTCCGTAAACCCTCCAGTCCCAAATCCTCCTCGCGGTTGATGAACTCGAAATCCTTCCAGGCGTCCGCCGCAAATTGCTGGTTGATGCCTGTATAGGTACCGTCAAATTCGGTGTTGGCCTTTTCGATATGGATCACAGCCATATTGGAGGTTAGCCGCTCACCGACGGAGACCGCTTCAATCCGGCCGTTAATCCGAATCACTCCGCCGGTCAGTCCCAGCGCCGCATAATTCTGCATCACCAGCGCCATTGCCTTCTCCTCATCGGTGGCGCCGTCCCTTTCCAAAGCGCCGCAGATATTGAACCATTCCTTATCCGACTGCAGGCATTCCTCTACAATCTCCGGAGTCATCCGTTGGTACTCCCAGGCATATTTGCGCTGAAACTGATTCAAGTGATTCCGTTTGCCATGGTACTTCCGGCCCGCCAGGGTGATCAAATCCTGAGCCCGGTAAACGTAGTCCGAGGTATTTGGTTCAGGAGTCAGCGCCAGAGCCGGATCGATCCGCTCTAGCGCTTGGGCTAAGGGTTCGGGAATGCGCCGCATCCGGAATTCAAAGCCATCCGCTTCGGCCCAGTCCCGCATCTTTTGCAGTACCGCGCCAAGCTTACGGTTATCGGTCCAATCGCCCAGCGGCGGCAGGTAAAAGGCTTTCCATTGGGTGGGTCTGGCGAGCAGCACCCAAAAGTCCAGATCCTGAAGGTATAAAGAGTGCAGATTATAATTGTATTGCCACATGAAAAGATTGGTAAAAGTCAAATCCGAGGACTCCGGTTGCAATACGCTCAAAATCCGGTCAAAACTCGCTTTATCCGCTAGTGTCAACTCATGATATGGTATCATTCATTCAGCTCAATTCGTTAGTTAGTGTAGGTTCTTATTTCGCAAAACTACCAGTTTAAACTAATCGCAGCCGGCTTATCCTAGGGATATCGGCTTTTAAAAACTTTAAACCACGACGGAGGCACGAATGACTCCAAAGCAAACCCCGGCCCAGAAAGATCCGGGAACCCCACCCGATAAATTCAGCATGATCCTCTTCAGCGGCGATTTTGATAAGGCGATGGCTGCTTTCACGCTTGCCAACGGCGCTGCCGGCCGGGGCATGGAGGTGACGGTCTTCTTCACCTTTTGGGGCATAAATCTGTTGCGACGAAGGTTTCTCAGCGGGGACAACCTGCTTGAAAACCTCTTCAAACGGCTGATGCCGCTGGGCATTGAGCGGATCGGGCTTTCCAAGATGAATTTCTGCGGCATCGGACCCCGGTTGATGAAGAAACTCATCCGCGACAAGGACGGTCAGACCGCCCGGGATCTCTTTCAAATGGCCATGGAAAGAAAGGTCCGTTTCATCGCCTGTGAAGCTTCCCTCAAACTTCTGGGGATCCGTCGTGAGGAACTCATCGAATACGACCGGTTGGAAGTGGCCGGTGTCGACACCTTCATTCAAAACGCCATGGAATCGAAGATATCGCTATTCGTGTAGGGGGCTAACCCCTTACCGCAGCGCCGAACGCCTTTCCAAACTCCACCGCATTGGCCAGGTCCGCCTCGGTAGGTATTAGCACCGGCCGGACCGTAGAGTTCATCACCTTAAATTTGATCCCCGCCATCCTGGATTCAAGAATGGATACCGCTTCCCCGCTCCAACCATACGAACCGAAGGCCGCACCCAGTTTTCCCTTGAGACTGATCGTGGCCAGACTGCTCAGTAGATCGTGAGCGGGCTTGACCGCATCTCCGTTGATGGTGGGCGAACCGACCAGTAAGCCCTTGGCGGCCTCTATTTTGTCCACCAGTTCCCCGGGAGCCACCTGTTCGAGATTATAAATCTCGGCCGGCACTCCACTCGCCTGAATACCCTCAGCCAGTTTGAGTGCAAGTTTAGCGGTGTTGCCGTAGGCGCTGACATAGGCGATGACCACTTTCGCTTCCTCACGATTGGCCATGCTCCATTCCCGGTAGTAACCGAGATACTTGGGGATATCATGGCGGATTACCGGTCCGTGTCCCGGAGCGACCATCGCAAGCGGCATCGCAGCCAGCTTGTCCAGGGCTTGGATCACATATGGCTTGAACGGCCGCATGATATGATCATAATAATACTTAAAATCTTCCAAAAATCCTTCATCCTGATCTCCAAAAAGCATCGGATCGGCATAATGGGCCCCGAGAAAATCACAATCAAAGAGGATTTGATCCTCCTCCAGGTAGGTAAACATACTATCCGGCCAGTGTAAAAAGGGGGCGGCGATGAACCGGAGGTGCTTATCGCCAAGGTCAATCCGGTCGCCGTCGCCCATTTTCATCAGTTTCGGCTGATAGTTCAGGATATGTTTGATAAAATGCTCTCCGGTCCTAGAGACCACCACTTGGGCTTCGGGCGCCAACTTCAAGAGTTCGCCGATGCTGCCCGAATGATCCGGTTCCATATGATTGAGGATGATATACTTAATCTGCGCCGGATCGGCGAGTGACTTTACTTCATCTATAAACTCCCGAAAGAATCCGCTCTTCACCGTCTCGATAACCGCAATT
The DNA here is from genome assembly GCA_036384575.1 of Bacillota bacterium. Taxonomy (GTDB): domain Bacteria; phylum Bacillota; class UBA4882; order UBA8346; family UBA8346; genus DASVMB01. The sequence continues at coordinate 7,652 of DASVMB010000187.1, read as the reverse complement.
CCCCGGGATCCCTTTACCATATAAGCATTATAGCTGGTTCCGTGCTCGGCACGCATAATAATGTCAAAGACCCGTAATTGCGGATCCAGCGCTCCGATCCACCATACATTCGGAGCGAGTTCATGAGTCTCCATTCCGCGACACTCCTTTGACGCCGGATGTGGAACCCCCCCCGATGGGGGGTTAATCAATCCACCGGCTCGAATAGGTCTTTACCTGCCCCACACTCCGGGCAGGTCCAATCATCCGGAAGATCCTCAAAAGCGACCCCGGGAGGGACACCGCCCCCATCGCCCTTCTCCGGATCATAGATATAACCGCAAACGGTGCATTGCCATTTTTTCATTGTGTTACCTCCCTATTCTAGTTCTTTTTCGGATATTCATACCCACTGAAACGGAACAAATTGTTTAACATAGTTAAATTTTAATATAGAAATCTTTTTTTGTCAAGACATAAAATAACCCCTTCTTATGATATGAAGAAGGGGTGACTTGATTCATTCAAAGTTATTCGTACCGCAAGCTCTCGATCGGATCGAGTTGCGCCGCTTTCCAGGCCGGATAAATCCCGAAAAAGAGACCGATCGCCAGTGAGCACCCCACCGCAAGCAGCACCGAGGAGAGACTGACCGCAGCAGGTATCAGATTAGTTGCCTTGATGCCCACGGCGATGAGAAATCCCAGAGCAATTCCGAGGAACCCGCCGATCAGGCAGAGCACTATCGCTTCAATGAGGAACTGCAGCAAAATCTGCTTACGTTTGGCGCCCAAGGCTTTCCGGACCCCGATCTCCTGGGTCCGCTCCTTGGCCGAGACCAGCATGATGTTCATGATCCCGATCCCCCCGACCAAAAGGGAGATGCCTCCCAAACCGGCCAGAAAGATCGAAAAGATCTGCATCCGGCTGAGGGTCTGTTCCAGGATCTGCTCCATGCTTTGAACGAGAAAATTATTTTTTGGCCCGTATATCCGGGCAATGATCCATTTGATCTGACCTACCAGCGCCTTAGTGATGGTAATGTCGATGGGTTGTGCCATAATTACCGGGTAACCCTTGACGTTCCACATCCGCTGTAACGTCTTATAGGGTATATAAAGCCGCATATTATCGGTTAAGCCGGTGTTGACAAAGGAGCGATCATCCTTTTTCTCCATGATCCCGATGACCAGAAACTTCTTGCCCCGCAGCCGGATGGTCTTGCCAAGACCGTCGCTATTCTTAAACAGCTTATCATGCAAATCCCAACCCAACACGCAGACGCTCTTGGCGCTTGTGACCTCGAAACTGTTGAAAAAACGACCCCGGGCAAGCTTCAATCCCTGTAATTCCAAAAATCCCTCATTGATCCCGGTGATTGTGACCGCGAGGGTCTCGCGCCCCGCCCGTACTTCAGAAGCGGTTTGATTATAAGGAACGACATTACTCGCCAGATCACCGCCGGCCCGGATAGCGGCTAAATCTTTATCTTGTAATAATTGGGGAACCAAATCGTCATTATTTTCATTACCGTAATCCCACTGGATAAAAACCATATTGGTCCCTGCTGCGGAAAATTGGCCGGAGATCATCTCGACCGCGCCGTTTCCTACGGCCATTAAGGCAATGACCGCGGCGATACCGACAATAATCCCCAATAGTGTCAGAAATGATCGCATTTTATTCGCCTTAAGCTGGTTTAGAGCCATAAACAAGGCTTCACTGATTTGCATGCCGAACCACCTCCCCTACTCATGGCGAAGGGCTTCAATCGGGTCCAATTTTGCCGCTTTCCAGGCGGGAAAAACTCCAAAGGACAACCCGACCACCGTGGCAAAGATAAACGCGGTCACGATTAAACCCGGGGTAATTACCGGTTGCAACGGCGCAAGCTTGGAAATGATAAAACTCGCGAGAAAACCGATACCAGTGCCCAGAGTGCCTCCAAGCAGGCAGAGAAAGACCGATTCCAACAAAAACTGCCACAGGATATTCTTCTTTTTGGCGCCGATTGCTTTGCGGACGCCGATCTCCCGTATCCTCTCCGCCACTGTTACCAACATGATATTCATGATCCCGATCCCGCCTACGACGAGAGCAATGGCTCCGATGGCTCCCAGCAAGGTCGTAATGACTCCCATGACGGTCGTAATCATCTGAAGCAATTGTTTCGTGCTGAAAATTTGAAAATAGTCGGCGGAACCGTAACGGATAGCCAAAATGCCCCTGAGCTTCTCCATTACCGTATCAGTCTTTGACATATCGGACACGCTGACATAAAGACCGTAATACTCATAAAAATTCATCATCCGTTGCAGGGTGGTGACTGGTAAATAGAGATTTTTCCCCCCTGAACCCGAGCCCATACTGACGCTGGAATCCCGTTTCTCCAAAGAACCGATAACCCGAAATGACCGGTTGTAAAGTTGGACATTCTTTCCCACCGGATTCATTGATCCAAATAGCTTCTCCGCCACACCCCAGTCGAGCACTACCACCCGGCTACCTGCGGCCACATCGGATTGATTCAGGAAACGGCCGTACTTAAGTTTTAGGCTCTCTACGGCATTAAAGTCTCCACTGGTTCCGGTTATCCCGGGCGAAGTGCTTTTTCCACGATAACTGATGGCGCGGCCATTATCAAAGATGAATGGAACCACCGCCGCATCGTTTCCGCAGACGGACTGGATCACCCGGCGATCCCGCTCCTTTAAGGTCTTCATTTTCTTTCCGGTCTCTTGATAAGAACTTGGAAAGACCATGATGGTGTTGGTTCCAATGCTTTCAAACTGTTTCAACATGGAAGCCTTAAAGCCATATCCTATACCAATCAAGGCGATCATTGCCCCGATTCCGATGGCAATGCCGAGTAACGTCAAAAAAGAGCGGAGCTTATTGTTCCATAGATTGGTACAGGCCATCTTAATCCATTCACCCTGCGGCATCATGGCTCTCACTTCCAATCTCGATCCGATCGCTCACCGGTTCGTCGGAGACGATCCGGCCGTCGCGGAATCGCACGATTCGTTTGGCATGGCGGCCGATCTCATTATCATGAGTTACCAGAATAATGGTGATGCCCTGTTCATTGAGGGCCTGCAAAATCATCATAATCTCCCGTCCGGAGACGCTATCCAGGTTCCCGGTGGGTTCGTCCGCCAAAATGATGGAGGGATTGTTGATCAGCGCCCGGGCGATGGCCACCCGTTGCCGCTGACCGCCGGACATCTCATTGGGCCGGTGGTGGCAGCGCTCGGCGAGGCCCACCATTTTCAAGGCATCCATGGCTTTTTGATGTCGCTCCCCTCTATGAACCCCGGCGTAAACCATCGGCAGCTCCACATTTTGCAGGGCGGTGCTCCGGGGCAACAGGTTGAAAGTCTGAAAGATGAAACCGATCCGTTTGTTCCGGATCTCCGCCAATTGATCGTCGTTAAGCCCGCCGACCTCCACGCCTTTCAGTTGATAAGAGCCGTTGGTTGGCCGGTCGAGGCAACCTAAAATGTTCATCAGCGTCGACTTACCGGAACCGGAAGGTCCCATGATCGCCACGAACTCCCCTTCGGATACTTCCAGGTTGATATCAAAAAGCGCTTGAACTTCCAAGGAGCCGTTCTTATATATCTTGTTCAAATTTTGAATTCTAATCATCATATAACCCCCTGTAGGGTCTCTCGCCGGTTACTGGTTCGCCTTGGGCTGCGCTTGCGGTTTCAACACCCTTTGCCGGACCGCGGTTTTATCCTTGAGATGCAGGATGGTTTCGTAGTCTCCGGAAACGTAGGTGTCGCCTTCCTTGATTCCGCCCAAAACCTCCAGTTCACTGTCACTGCTAAATCCGGCAGTGATTTTAGTCTTGACTGCCTTGCCGTCGATCACCTTAAAAAGGTACTTCTCAGTCTTGCCTTTATGTTCTTCCTCAAGTACTGCCAAGAGCGGCACGGTCAGCACATCCTTCAGATCATTGGTGACAATCTCGGTATCGACCGACATTCCCGAGCGGAGCATGCCCGAAGAGTTATCGATCCGGATCTTCACCGGAAACACGTTCTCATTCTGGTTCTTCACAGCCTGGGGAGCAATGGCGATTACAGTCCCTTTTAACTTGAGTTCCGTCAAACCTTCCTGAGTGATTGTAGCCGGTTGCCCCAGCTTGATCTGGGTGATATCAATCTCGTCCACCGGCAATTCCACCACCAGCTTGCTGAGTTCTCCGATCTGACATAGCTCTGTTCCGGGTGTGACGGCCATACCCTCTTTTGCCGGGCAAAAAAGAATAATCCCGTTTCGGGTGGCGCGAACTTTCGTCCGGTCCAGATCCAGTCGGGCGTTGCTCAGTTTAATACCGGCCAATTGGGTGGATTGGGCAACTTGCTTTTCTTCCTGACTCAGGGTGAGTTCCGCCTGGTCCAACTGTTCCTGACTGGCGGCGCCGTTCTTGAAAAGCTCCAAAGTATGCTGATAGGTCTTACGGGTACTGGCAAGATGAATTTTGGACTGTTCCAGGGCCTGTTCATCTACGAGTGCGGTCTGTAAAGCATTGACGTACTGCCTGTCGTCAAACTGCACCAACAAATCGCCCTTCCGAACCCGCTGACCTTCCTTGACCAACACCTTGGTGACCAGTCCGTTGATCTCCGCCCGCAACTGGGCTTTGTCTTCCGCATCTACCTGGCCGCTGCCGGAGACGGTCGTCACCAGGTTGGTTCGCTGAAGTTTGCTGAGATCCACCATTACTCCGGCACTGCTCTTTTTCATACCGGCCTGAACCTGAATAAACACATATGCAATGATGACTGCGACCACCCCGCCGATGACGAGCCACCGTTTCATATTCTTCTTCATGGTACACTCTCCCATTTCCCTGCAATATTACCTGGTATTCAAATTGAGCTTTGCAGGTTTTCAACAATTGTAGGGTTATTTATCCCTCTGATTACTGGTTTTTTACTGCCGGATTGCCCCAAACCGCCTGGTAAAAACCTTCTCTGGCTTGAATCAAATTGTACCAGCTTTGCCAATACGCTTCCTCCGATGCGATCAACGCCTTCCGGGTCTCGTTTACTTCTGAAGTCGAGGCCATTCCGTTGTCGTACTTCAGATTGGCGATCCGGAGCCGTTCTTTGGCGACATTGATGGTTTGATCCATCGGTTCCAGGCTGAGTTCGGCCATTTTCCACAGGCGCAGCGAATCCAAAACTTTAGTTTGCATGGTTTTCACCGTAAAGTCCAGCGTATCCTGGGCTGCCTTGAAATTTTTCTTGGCCATCGCCAGATTACGAAAAGGCGAGTCATCGAGCGCTCCCTGAATCTTCAATGAATATGTAGTGACATCCTTCGGTTGACCCTCCAGAGGGTCCTTTGGTTTGTATACCGAAGCGCCCAATTGAAGACCGCTCAGCTGAAAGAAGTAGGACATTCTCAGATTCAAGCCGGCCAATTCCATCTGGGTTTTATAGCCCTTGACTTCCGGTGAGTCTTTCAGGCAGCGATCCAGCGTCTGCTGAATGTCGATTTGATCGGCGCCAATACCCTTCAACGCCTCGCTGCGGAAGGTGTAGCCTTTCAGATCCGGCTTACCCAGCGCAATACTCAACTTGAGCAGCGCAGTCTGGTAACTCAGATCGGCACTGGCCAGTTTGGCTTCGGATGCCTTGACCTGTTGCTCGGCATCCATCAAATCAAGCTTGGCGATCTTGCCCACGTTATAAAAGACATTGACCTGTTTTAAATGAGCCTTGGTCAAATCCAGATCTTCCCGGGCAATCTGAAGCAGCGCAGCCTTCTCCACTACCTCGGCGTAAGTGGTACGGATCCCCGTGCTCAAGGTGATCTTGGTGGTCTCATATGCCTGCGTCTTGCCGGCCAGGGCAACTTCCTTGCTCTTGGTATTTATAGCCTGACTGAGATTAAACGGTGTAAGAGTCAGATTATAAGTCTGGCCCGGTTTAACATCAGTATTGCCTAAAGAGGCATCGCTCTGGGAAGCGGATAATGACCACCAGGCGTTGGGGTCACCGGAGGTGCCCCCGGAGTTGATCATCAACGATTCGGTGGAACTATCGATATCTACGGGATCGCTTTGACTCTGGCTATAACTGCCGCCGAGGCTGAAAATCCTCCGGGCGGCGTTGTACTCATCCGCGGCAACCTCCATGGCGAGTTGTGCCGCTCGTAGAGAGGAATCACTGTCAAGGGAGCCGGCCACCGCCTGATCCGGAGTGAGCAACTGACCCTCCTCCGCAGCGGCGATCACCCCCGCCAACCCGCTAACACAAGTAAATATAATCAAAAGCGTTAATATGATTTTACGCAAAAAAATCCCCCCACAAAAATGGCCCGTGTAACGGGCCATCCTTACTAAACATCATCACAGGCCGTTTACCGTAACTGGCTAAAAGAAAAAGTAGACAATCCGATGGAGATTGCGATGGATGCAACCCAGTATATTAAGGCGATACTCACCGCTTTTGTCCGGGAAATCTTAAAGGCTTTCTCCAGCGCAATGATGATCAGGATGATTCCGAAGATCGCAAAAGGATTGATGGATGAGAGTAACAGTCCCTTGGTGGTAAAGAATCTGTCGCTCAACTCCATTCCGGTCTCCAGTCCTACCGGCGGGATGCTTCCGGTGAGAGCCAGCACCCCGCTCTGAAAGGCCGTCTGCAAAAGGGTGGCGATATTCGTGTAACCTACCATCGCGAGGAACGCGACGAACTTCACCGACTCCCCGCCGACGATCTTGGCCATTAAATAATAGATGCCGGTCCCCAGAACCCAGAAAAACGCCAAACCGACCAATGAACCGACTGCTCCGCCAATCAAAGCAAAAGTACTTTTTTGTGCTTGAGCTTGTGAGAGTATGGCGGCATATTTCGGGAAACTATCCGCCAGTAACTTCTGGTTAAAACTAGCGGTAGCCAGTGAAAGTCCGGCCATCACCGCAAAAAATATCAAAGGCCAAATCAGATCCGGTTTCTCACGCAACTGGGCAAAAACTCGCGACGGAGCAGAAAATAGATTGCCCAAGCGGGCAAAAAAGCCGAGTCGGGATTGTTCCTGATTTACTTGTACAGAAGTTTCCAAATGGATTCCTCCTTTTTCCTTCACAAATAGAGTCCATTGTCTCAAATAAGGTGATATAAAAATACTGTATACTCAAGAGTCGCGTAGAGACGCAAAGAGCTAAATTTATCAGGCCTTTGGGTCTGATTATTTATCTTATTGTACTATAAGTATCCGGGGTAAACAATTAATAATTGTTAAAATTTGTTTGACAATAATAATCCTGGCAGCCAAGGTTAACCCATCCTTTGACGCCTAAATCCCCGGTTATTCTTTATTTTGAAGGCCTCTATTACCCGGGTAAATACAATAACAAACCACGAAATACACGAAATTGCACGAAGGAATCTGCTCCTTTTTCGTGCGTTTCGCGCTTTTCGTGGTTAAGAACCTTTTCCTGCCTTAACTATGTGCTAAAAATCCCTTAACATCAATCCCGGTCAGTTCCTTTATTGCCGCAACAGCCTCATGACTTCGTTATTCACCTTGATCAAAAGCGCCCTGCCTGCTGAAATCGCTTCCTGGCGCGCCCCATTGTTCGTCCCGGAGTTCCCGCCGCCCCAGTTCCGGCCGGTTTGACCTCCCTGACCGCCTTGACCACCTTGGCG
>DASVMB010000186.1:0-4102 GCA_036384575.1 Bacillota bacterium | reverse complement strand
ACTTTATGCAATACTCAGCCAATCAATGAAAGAACTTTTTAAATAACATTTAAAACCGCCTATTAATTAATTTCAAAATATTCAGATCGATTTATTGATACATCCGGTACCATGTAAAACATTTCATAACGAAGGGAGGCTTCGTAGAATCAACCGATCTGACAACGATAGATATTTACATTTACGCCAACGGTTAAGTCATAAAAAATGGAGGTAAAATCGATGGATCGTACCAAAAAAATTCAACACCAGGGTAAAGACATTGTAAGTGTTGATTTTTCAAACTTAGGCAGACAATCACTCCCTGAAATCATGAATGTAATTGATGGAGCCGCGACGTTAATTCGGTGTAATCCCCCCCAATCCGTACTCGTGATTACAATCTGTACAGGTATGATGTTTGATATTGAGATCATGAAACTTATCGGAGAATATGTGGCGGGTAACAAACCATACATTAAGGCCTCTGCCCTGGTGGGAGCAGATGGGTTACTTCGTTCCGCCCTTAGTAATGCCAAAAGAGTATCGGGTCGGAATGATCTAAATCTTTTCCAGTCAACCGAAGAGGCCCTTAATTGGTTAGCAACCCAATAATAACGGTAAGGAGAAGATATATAAATGGCCAAAAGCAACAGTTCTCAAAAAGTTTGTGTGATTGGCGCGGGTTTCATGGGTTTTCAAATTGCCTTGCATTCTGCGGCACATGGATGTGAGGTATGGGTGGTCGATACTGCCGAGTCAATGCTGGCCAAGGCAAAGCAGCTCTCTGAGAAAGAGTTGGCTCAGCGCGTCACAAACCAGCGTATTTCAACAACTGAAAAGGAACAAATCTTGAATCAACTCCATTTTACGCTGAAGCTGGATGATTCCAAAACGGCGGATATCGTGATTGAGGCCATTCCGGAATCACTGCCCTTAAAAAGGGATTTGTTTGCCAAGCTGGATCAGATCTACCCTTCAAAAACCATCTTTGCAACCAATAGCTCTTCCCTGATGATTTCCGAAATCGAAGATGCCGTCAGCCCCGAACGCCAAAAACAGATGGTCAATACCCACTTTTACCCTCCTGTTTGGCAGCGGCCGATGGTTGAAATTATGAAAGGCTCAAAAACAACCCCGCAGATCTATCAACAAGTGGTCGAGTTTGCTCAATCGCTTGGGCTGGCTCCCATAACAGTTCAAAAGGAGTCCACCGGATATGTTTTCAACCGACTCTGGAGAGCCATTAAAAAAGAAAGTCTAACCATTGTAGATGAAGGGGTTGCGTCTCCCGAAGACATTGACCGGGCTTGGATGATCGCCTTCGGTTTACCGATGGGGCCTTTCGCCAATATGGATATGGTGGGATTGGACGTAGTGCTCGATATCGAAAGGGTTTATCACCGGAAATCGGGCTTAAGCGCAGATGCGCCACCACAATTTCTCATCGACATGGTGGCCGGAAACGAATTGGGGCAAAAAACCGGAAAAGGGTTTTATACATATCCCAACCCCGCTTACAAAGATCCCGCCTGGTTAAAAAATCAGAAATAAGGAGGCAATTTTGATGTCGATCGGTCGGATTATCGTATTTGGAATGTATTCCATCGTTGCTGCATTAACCTTTCTCTTTGGGGTGATCTACCTCACCCGGAAGCAATTCATGCCTTATCACGCCCAGGCCGTGGAAACCCCCTGGGAAAAAGTTGATTCCAAGTTCCAAGTACTGTTGATCGCTCTGTTGAAAGTCGCCGGCGGGGGTATGCTCTCAAATTCCCTGGCCATTGTCTGTCTCCTTTTTCTGGCGTTCATGCCCGGCGCAGGATGGGCCAACCCGGCGCTTTTCGTGATTAGCCTTTCGGAGGGTTTAGCCAATTTGTGGGCGACATCGATCGTCAAATTCAAATCGAAAGCGAATCCCCCTTGGTTACTATCGTTAATCATCGTATGTTTATCGGTGGCCGGTTTTATTTTGGGATTTATATTCCCAAAATAAAATAAAAAGTACTTTGAATACTTGGGGTACCATTTTGTAATCATGGGATCCGGCTGCCATACGGCAGCCGGATCCAGCAGCGAAGGGGGCGAATGGGCATGTTTACTGAATTTGGGAATCAGCTCTTTCGTGAGATAGAAATCAAAGTGAACTGGCTAAACTTGATAATGCTTTTTGCATTTGTGATTTTTGAAGCCATTATGATGGTAATATCGCATCTACCTACGGTTACGGTTATAGCGGTATCGATTGGGGGTTTACTGGTTTTATCCTTACCAACCTGGTTACTGATAAAAAAACCTTCACCCGCAAACAAGTATATCATCTATACACTGGCACTCATATTTGTTTTATTGGCCAACTACCTAAATGCTCAAAGCAGTATTTTTCTCAGCTATTTTTTAATCGGCTTTTTTATTGTGGTAAATTTCATCGTATTGACTCTTTTTGCGCGCCAGTTAATTAAAAATCTGGATCACCAGGAGCAAAAAGTCATCGACTTTTTTACAGGCATCAACCAATTGATGCAACTTATGCAGGATAGCGCGGAAGCCATGACTGCCTCCAGCCAGGAGATGGCATCAAAAGCCGAAGAAACCAATGCCCAAGCCGCCGAAATAACGGCCTCAATCGACTACCTAAATACGGATGCCAAGGAAAACTCCGAGCATATGAACTGGACAAAATCCACCCTTGAAAAACTAGTTCAACAGGCCAACGAAAAGATTACTCTTACGATGCAAACAACCCAAATGATTCTGGAAATTATCGATGCGACCCAATCCGGATTAAGTGACAGTTCCAACGTGGCCGAAAGCATCGAAAGGATCAATAAGCAACTTGAAGGTATGCAGACCATTATCCAAGATTTAAATGTCAATTCAGAGACGATATCGAATATTACCGACAGTATCAGGGAAGTCGTCGATCAAATCGCCTTATTGTCCCTCAATGCCCAAATTGAAGCGGCCAGGGCCGGAGAACACGGCAAAGGATTTGCGGTGATCGCCCAAAACATAGCTCGCCTGTCGGACGAGTCCAAACAAGCATCGATAACCATTCAAGAGCTGATCAGTCAAATTGTCGTATTGATACGAAATACAGTTCAACAGTCGACAACCACCGGCAGACTCATCCAGGAAAGTTTCACCCGCACCGCGAATCTGATCAGCAATTTCAACCAGATACAAAACTCACTGGTTACCAGTCAACCGGCAATCACTGAGTTTCAGAGTTATATCACATCCCAAATCGAAATCATTAACCAAATCGCCGAACATGTGACCGAAGCCAATCAATTTGCCTTAACCTCGGAACAGGCGATGATGGGTATTAATGAATCGATGCAACAGTTGGAAACCATGTCGGAAGAACTTGCCAGTAACGCCAACCAATTGTCTGCTCAAGCTCAGTCGATTGCCGGCACACTTGAAGATGTGAATACCAAAAGACAAGATATCGAAGTGGCTTAATTCCACATTTTTAAGAATCGCAAAACCCGGCTTAATTTATACCGGGTTAATTTTTTGGGCTATCGAAGGTGAATTCCAAAATACATATTGCTTCATCATGGCCAAACATGTAAAAATATGATGCGGGAATCGGTGAATTAGGAAAACCTCGGAATGTCGGGATATGATTCTTTATCACGTACCGGAATTGACGGAGTAAGAAAAATGATGAATTCACCACTTACATCCTCATCCTCTTCTTCATCCTCATCAGTCAAAGACGGGTCATGTAAAGCGCCCACGATATCCACACGATACCAACCTTTTGAAATAGACATCACACCGCTTAATCCTTCAATGATTTCTACCTGCCCTTTGTTTTGATCGCAGGCAAAGGAATATTGAGAATATGGCAGAATCAGCAGTGTGTCGTCATCTTCAATAAACAGGCGATGATTCTTCATTGCTTGCCAGCCGGCTTTCTCCATTGCCCCATAGTCAAAGGTATCGCCAATATTGACAGCGATACTGAAGGTCCCTTCCGTTTCGGTCATCCAGGCAACGAGTTCACCGGCATTCATTCCTTCAAGCAAAGCCTCGGGAAAATCATAATTGAATGTTTGGGTGGCGTAGCGTTGCAATAATCTCTTCTTTGATGCAATCAACAGCAACCCAT
>DASVMB010000185.1:0-5578 GCA_036384575.1 Bacillota bacterium | reverse complement strand
CAAGACAGCTGGCAACGGTTGATCATTTAATCCTCATTTGCGGTCACTACGAAGGGTTTGATGAGCGGATCAGAGCCTGGGCCGATCTGGAATTATCCATCGGTGATTATGTGTTGACCGGCGGGGAACTGGCCGCTATGGTGATCAGTGATGCGGTCGTCCGGTTGCTTCCGGGAGCTCTGGGTTCGGAGGATTCAGCAGTTTACGACTCATTTAACGGTGGTTTGTTAGATTTTCCGCAATATACCAAACCCCCGGAGTTTGAAGGCATGAATGTTCCGGAGGTTCTGCTCTCAGGAAATCACGCCCGAATTGCCGCTTGGAGACGGGAGCAAGCTATCGCCCGAACCGTGGAACGCCGTCCCGATCTACTGGCCGGTGCCGATCTTACGCCACTTGAGCGTAAACAGCTCCGGGACTCCGGTTTTCCGAACCCGGAAGACTCGAAACAAAAGATTTCTTTTAAGGATTAAACCTTATCAATTATTTCAAGCCCAGAGAGAGGAGGTTTCTCATGAACATCATTGATGCAGTTGAACGGGAACAATTACGATCGGATATTCCGAAATTTGCTCCCGGCGATCAAGTGAAAGTACATGTTAAGGTAGTTGAAGGCGGTAAAGAACGGATCCAGGTTTATGAAGGAATCGTTACCCGCAGAAGTCACGGCGGGTTGAAAGAGACATTTACCGTACGCAAGGTATCTCAGGGTATCGGTGTGGAGCGGACTTTTCCGATTCACTCCCCGATGCTGGAGAAGATCGAGCTTGACCGCCGCGGCAAAGTACGTCGCGCCAAACTCTATTACTTGCGGGAACGTTCCGGCAAATCCGCCCGGATTGAAGAGCGCCGCGACGAACAGACAACCCAAGGGTAATCTGGTCATTGTGGAAGGATTTAACCGGAAATGCATTATTCCGGCGGGGTTAGCTATGCGCGCGTGTCGCTAAATCGCACGCGCGTCTCTTTTTTGGTCATGGCAACATCTCACCTCTGAAGGAGGCCGTTCCATGTTTGAGATAAAAAAAACGGAATACCGCGAAAATCTGGAGTCTTTCGCCATCGCGGTATTGACGATCTTATTCATCATGGTCTTCATTATGCGATCATTCATTGTGGACGGGGTTTCAATGGAGCCGACACTGCTCAATCGGGAACGGTTGCTCGTCAACAAAATGGTCTTTCACTTCCGGCAGCCCCGGACCGGAGATATCGTAGTGATCATTCCTCCGGGTGACCCCACCCGGAAGTATATCAAACGGGTAATCGCCGGACCCAAGCAGTCAATCCGGATTGAAAACTCCAAGGTATATGTAGACGGGATCGAACTAAACGAACCCTACATCAAGGAAAAGATGACTCCGGAGTTCTACACCGGCGAGGTTCCGGATAACGCGGTGTTTGTCATGGGGGATAACCGGAATAACAGTACCGACAGCCGGGTTAGTTCCATCGTGGGTTTCGTACCGCTAAAGAATGTACTGGGAAAAGCCTTTTTTGTCTTTTGGCCCTTAGGTAAGCTTCATTATCTGGCTGATCCGAAATATATCCCGGTCTACGACAGCTCGTTTTCGATGCCTGAATCCTTCGGTACCGGCGGGTCGGGGATCTCCGGCCAATAGACCCGGGTCGCAAGACTTTAACGCTTTAACCTATCCTTAGATTGAATGGGATTTTCATCTTTGGGCACTCTATATCCAACAATTTTTGAAGAGGTGAAGAGTATGCCCGATGTTAATTGCACCGTGGATAATTGTAAGTACTGGACCAGCGGTAATCTTTGTGAGGCCCAACAGATTGTGATCCAAAATGATGCCGAGGGTGGTTTTGCCACCAATGCGAAGCTAAAGGATCTAAGCGCTACTCCAGCTGATTCCAAGGACGATACCTGCTGCCAAACCTTTAATAACCAATAGACACCTAAGCCGTTATGGCTCCCGCCGGTCCAAGATTTTTTGGACCGGCTTTCTACTGCATCCGTGACCAGAATTCCTCCTTTTCCTCTTCGGTAAAGAACTTCAGGAAATTTATCCCTTAAGAAACAGTAAAAAATCACCGAAGATCTAGGTAATAAAGTGAAGAGGAGGTGAAAATTATGAAAAAACTATTTAGTCTTGTTTTGGCAGGCGTACTGCTCGCCCTGCCTACCTCCTTTGCCTGGGCAGTCGGCCTGGGTTACGGCGCCCGGGCCATCGCTATGGGCGGAGCTTATACGGCAGTCGCCGATGACGGGACCGCGCCCTACTGGAATCCGGCCGGGATCAGCCAGATAAAGATCCTTACTTTGACTCCGGGAATAGGGGCATATGGTCAGTGGGATATGGAGAAAATTAACAAACTCATCAATTCAATGAATTCAACCGACACCCCAATGGAGATTCCTCAGATTCCTCCGACCCAGATCGGCCTACCGCTCACTTTCGGAATCTCTACCCGTTCAGTTGCCTTAAATCTCATGGTTGAAGGTAATCTTGACCTGTTGGATAAAGATAAATACTACAAAGGCAACTTGGATTTAACCGGGTATGCGACTCTCACCGGAGCTACAACCTTCGACCAATTGGCAATCGGGGTCAATGTAAAAGCAATTGATGCCAGAACCATGCAGGGCCGTACCGCCACAATGGCTGATCCTCAAAATCTAACCCAAGCGGAACTCGATGCTTTAATGAATAGTGATTATAACTATAAGATACTTGCTACAGGAAACGGTTGGTCGTTTGATCTCGGTGGATTATACACCATTGACAAACAATGGAAGGTCGGGGCGGTCGGACGCAATCTGCTGAGCACGGTAAACTGGTCGGGGAATATCTATACATTTGTTCTTGATCCAAGTGCAACTGCTTCCCAAGGTAAATTCGTTTTTAAAAATACCAATGAATCCTACTCTGCCACCTCCAGTTTGCCACGGACCTATGCTTTGGGTGCCTCTTACAAGCCGTATAATTCAGGTTTACTAGCCGCGGATGTGGAGATCATCACTGCCGACGATGCGGATTTGAATCAGACCCGGTTGCACCTGGGTTTTGAGCAGACCGCGCTATGGAATATCTTCGCCCTACGGTTGGGAGCCTTCACCGAGAAGAACCAGCCCATAGGAATGACCGCCGGCTTGGGATTGAAACTCGGTCCATTGATGTTGGACCTGGCAGCTCTTAAGGTCGGAGAATCGGAGTACGGCGCTTTTCTCACCGGCGGACTCAAATTTTAACCGGTCAAGCTTCTATTTTCAGAATAGACTGATTAACATTCAACCATTGAATGCAAATTAGTCTCAAGAAATACTCAGTTGTTTTTGACAATCGAAAGCAACTGAGTATTTGCTATCCTTTTTTCGATCCATTTTCCCTTGACAAACGGGATGGGGTAAGGTAAAATAAATTTTGCTGCGGGGGAGTAGCTCAGTTGGTTAGAGCGCCACGTTGACATCGTGGAGGTCATTGGTTCGATCCCAACCTTCCCCACCATGTATTTGCTTACTAAACAAGGCCGAATGGCCTTGTTTTTTTATGGGCAACAGGGAACAGGCAATAGGCAAGAGTAAAACACTTTAATCTATTGCCCGTTGCCGCGCGTCCATTGGACGCGATGCCTATTCACGCCTCACGTCTCGTGCCTCACGCCTGCTATCGAGTGGGAAGATGCAGGGTTTATTCCTTTGTTCCTACAGTATACAAAGAAAAATCCACTCATATAATAGTGCTATGAACGGCGACTGACTATTCCCTGTGAGCTTATCGCCGTATATGACGCGGTTTGACAATTAATTTTGTGCTCTACAGGGATAACGGAGGGTTTAATATGTCTGGAATCACGATTGGCACCCTCAATCTGGCGACCGATATCAAGGAAAACCTACGGCGCGAGGTTCATTTCCTCAGCCGGGAGGGGATTAATATAACGCTGACTGAGAAAGAGAACGGCAAATTTTTCTTTCTGGATTGTACGGTGGCGGAGGAAAAGGACCAGGCGATAAAGCTGGCTCATGAAAAGATCCTCCGTTATTATTTGGGAAACATCATTACCGATCTACTCATGAATGGAATTACCAAAGAGTTCATGAGCAGGATTTTAAAGAACAGGTACCAGTATTTTAGCGATAAGGAATTGAAGGACGTTGTGCAGAACGCTTATTCCTACCTGAACAATCTTCATGAAGAGGGCGATATCGCGAAAACGCTTTTTCGTCACAATCAGATCCTGATGGAGGTCAATGAATACCTCGACTCCAACTCCCAGCTCTATTTGGAAGGGTTCTTCCGCTTCCGGCTCAAAAGCTACTTTGGTGAACTGGAGGAGGCGGTCGAAACCGCGGTCGAAAATTACCTGGTGGAACAGGAATACCACGAGTTCATCAGGTTGCTCCGGTATTTCGTGGATATCCAGGAACCACGGATCGATGAGGTTCATGTGCTGGTTAAGGATAAGCAGAGTTTCTATCTCCTCGATGAGGATCAGCAACCCATTGATCAGGAACAGCTTCAAGGGGTATTGGCAGAGCTAAACCAGGATGTAGAATATGACGATCTGT
Organism: Bacillota bacterium; assembly: GCA_036384575.1. Taxonomy (GTDB): domain Bacteria; phylum Bacillota; class UBA4882; order UBA8346; family UBA8346; genus DASVMB01. Next base: position 1,044 of record DASVMB010000185.1, on the reverse strand, counting down.
TGTTAAGCGCCCTCATCACCATCTCGCCGCGGCGGATCATCCTCCATGTCATTTCACCCATTGAGATTGTGGAGACTATCGTGAATGTCTTCCGGGAAAGAGTCCGAATCTGCGAGGGCTGCGATCTCTGCCGTTCGCTCCGAAAACCGAAGGTCTTGTCCAACCCCGTCAAGGTCGAGTGAGTACACTAACAAATAACGAATCCTGTCCGAAGAGGACGGGTTTTTTTTATCCGTCGTAAAAGATCACGAATTCATGATCTTTGATCATTTATGGCTTGCAAATATCAATTTCTATGGTAGAATAGAAGCAATAATTTTGGTACGGCGCGGGTTCCAAATCAATCCGCATAAAGTTTTGATCACCATTTGAACCAAACATTCGATCGCACGTGTTTTTTCTGAATTGATATTAAAATGAGGTGAAGGTTTTGGAAAGTGAGCGGTTTTTAGGCGAGGCGTTGACATTCGATGATGTACTTCTGGTTCCGGCCAAATCCGAGGTGATCCCCAGCGAGGTAAATACGGTTACCCGGCTAACCCGGCAAATTACCTTAAACATTCCCTTGATCAGTTCGGCCATGGATACGGTTACTGAAGCCAGACTGGCCATCGCCATTGCCCGTGAAGGCGGGATGGGAATTATCCACAAAAACATGACTATCGAGCGCCAGGCCGCGGAGGTAGACAAGGTAAAGCGCTCGGAACACGGGATTATTACTGATCCAGTCTTTCGAAGCCCGGAGGATACCATCAATGACGCGCTTAGGATCATGGAACATTATCGCATCTCGGGTGTGCCGATTACTGCAGGCGGAAAATTGGTGGGAATCCTGACCAACCGGGATCTTCGATTTGAAATCAACTTTGAACAGCCCATCAAAAATGTAATGACCCGCGAAAATCTTGTCACCGCTCCTGTCGACACCACCCTCGAACAAGCCAAAGCAATCCTGCAAAAGCATAAAATCGAAAAGCTCCCCTTAGTGGACAAGGACTTCAATTTAAAGGGCTTAATCACTATCAAAGATATTCAGAAAGCGGT
>DASVMB010000184.1:0-4510 GCA_036384575.1 Bacillota bacterium | reverse complement strand
TCGTCTTACCACAACCACCATGTCCCATTAAAATCAGATTCCGAATTTGACCCACCTGGTATCTCTTCAATACACACCCTCCTTAGACTGCATATTCTGCATAATCGCATCTTCTGCTTGCCCGCCAAACTTATGTTTGTGCGAAAGTAGGGGAATTATGAAGGCGCCGAATGAGTAAGCTTGTCTCGTGGGATGGACGCCCGCACGACAAGACTAAGTTGCTAATTTATATGGAAGATGGCAACTTAGTATTCGCGTCCATGGACGCGCATTTACTAATTGTTAACTATTCGATTCAATCCCTTCTTTTCCTGCCTGACCTGAAAGTTTTATCCTCTTCCTCCGTTACCAGGATGCTTCACATCCTTTAGGATGTGCTTCATCCTTTAGGATATTTTTCATCCATTTGGATGTTACGGAAAATTTTACCTGAGAAGAGGGGCATAAATACGGATGAATCGATCATAATATATAACAGAGTTGATGCCCGGCCGAGTAGATTAACAGAGATTGAGGTTTAAGTCCTGACAGACCTAAAATCTCAATTGGGCAATCCTCACCACATTATCGGTGATGGGCCGATGAAAGGATCCATGCCGGCGGATCCGGGATTGCATGGGAAAGAACGCGATCTATAATCGGGATTGAAATGCCGGGCTAAAGACTCTAGACTCATCCCTGTGATTTTCGGGATGGGTCTTTTCTTATGCTTCATCAAGCAGATATTAACCCGTTCAAACCTTCCAGCAGTTGCAGTTTCTCCTTGTCATCCCGAAAAGTGATGCCCTTCGAAAGATCTTGGCGTTCCGTCGCCGGAAGTTGTTCCGCTTTTAATACGGTAATCTCCTTCACCGGACCGGGTTTACGTGGTGTGCCTCTAAAAACGGCCACATTAGAGCCGCTAATCCCTAAAAACTGATAATCCCGGCATGAAGCGCAAAACCCTTCTGTTCCAATCCTACAGATATAATGGCGATCGGATTGCTTCTGAAGTTGATAATGGCCATATTTCTGCAGCCTGGTTTTTAACTGGTTGAGGCTCGCAAAACTGGCTTCCGTGAAACGGTGATGATCACACTCACGATATTGGAAATCCAGTCTCACCCGATAGACCGGTTTCGTAAAGAGCACAGACGGTGCGGCGGCAATCTGCTTCAAAATCCGGATCATTTCCGGACTACGAAATGTTCCCCAAACGGTTAAAATAATAATCAGACTAATGGTTATGATCCGCAATAATGATACGTAGGCTCGATTTCGGAAACGCATCGGACTCACCTCGGGGAGAAGATCACATTCGGCAATTTCTAGCTTAACCGGGATGTGGAAAAAAATACACATCCCGGTCAACGGCCGAGTGCCACAGTCATCCGAATCATCATTTCCATTGGAATAGTTTCGTTGTGATTTATTGAATGAAATTGTCGTTTCAAGCGGGGTTTCAAATTGCTTAAGTAAGACAGCCGCACCGGAGAACGGCTTGTAAAGTAATTTCGGTAAGCTGAGGTAAAAATGCGGGTATGGCGGGCAATCGCTTCCAGAATCAAAAACCGGCAACCTTTTTGAAACAGATCTTCAAAAATTGCTGCTCCCGGGAGATTGAAGGTTCCGGCCTGATCCGCCAAATGATCAGCCAGGGCAAACAAACGGTTGGTAATGGTGTCTATCGGCCATCCCCCCGCAGCTGTCTGAGTGAATATCGTCATATGGCCATGGCGACGATCAATCTCAAAATCTCGGAGATCATCGATAAGTTGTAGCAAGATACCAAGACCAAACAATAATTGGGCCTCATCCCGGTTCAGCGATCCGTGAATCAGAAATCCATCGGCTAGTACGGAACAGCCTCCTTTTTCAAAACTAATCCCCAAGATATCTGTATGATACGGTCCGGGTAGAGGAAATAACTGCTTTATGCTCCGGACCTGTGCCGCGTGAATTCCATTCAAGCCTTGCGCAACCTGGGGGTATTCTGGGACCGGATATGCGTCGCGAATCATCCCGATTAGGCGGGATAAAGATGCCTCATGGGTGTTCTTGGGTACAAACTCTCCCCCGTCCAAAAAATCTTGGAACCTCCGGTTGAATTCCTGCTTAATCCCTAGCGGGATCCGCGAGTCATCCAGATAATTGTCGGTATACGGGTAAAGCAGACTATATGCCAAAAGCGGCTGAGTGGAGGCTACCGGGTATCCGGCCCATAGCTGTAACCCATTGGCGGTCCAAAGATTTCGTAATGCCTGAAAGATATCGGCCGGGGCAATATCCGGATCGAAATCTCTGGCTGCCTGAATGAACACCTGCGCCGCACTGGTGGCGGCATCGAAAAACGGAATCCCTGCAGTGGAACTCTCCCATAAATGGGAGGCTCCCGGAAGCACTCTGCAGGTGAATTCACGGAGCCGGTTACCGGCCTCTCCTAAATAAACTGAATCACTCCCGGCCTGTTCCAGGAGACGCAAGAGTCCTTCCGGAAACTGACGGGTAAACTGATTCAGCTCCCGTTCCAGCGTCCGTTGTTCCCGAATGGAGTAGAGCGACAGCTCCGGGGGATCGGTACTCAATTCCCACCATTTCTCCTGGTACCCTATAAGAAACTCCCGGATCCACTCGACTACGTTTGAACTCATCGGGGGCTGAGCCTCCTTACATAGACAGGGTGAAGAGAAGTTTGAAGTGTGAAGTGCCTCACGCCTCATGCCTCATGCCTACTCAAGGAACTTCCCTTTTTCATAAAAGAGCTCCCCATCGGCGTAAATTTTACCGGATTCCCGCATATCGCAGAGCATATCCCAGTGAATGGCCGAACGGTTCTTTCCTCCCGCCTCGGCCAGGGAATCACCCACCGCCATATGCACCGTACCGCCGATCTTTTCGTCAAAGAGCATATTCCGGGTGAACTTTTGAATCCCGTAATTGGTGCCGATGGCCACCTCACCGAAGGAACGGGCGCCGGTATCGGTATCAAGTAATGTCTTAAGCAACTCCTCCCCTTTTTGGGCCGAAGCTGTAATCACCTTACCGTCCTTGACTTCCAGGTAAACTCCTTCGATCTGTTTACCCATATAGATTCCAGGGAAGCTGAATGTAATATAACCGTCAATCTGGTTTTCAAGCGGGGAAGTAAAGATCTCACCGTCCGGGAAATTCACTTCACCGCTGCAATTGATCCATTTCCTGCCGACGATTCCCACGCGAATATCGGTATGTTCGGAAACGATCCGCAATTCCTTTTTGGTGTTTAAATAATCCACCCAACGTTCCTGTTCATGCCGGATATCTTTCCAAGCCGCAATCGGATCCGCTGTATCCAGAAGACCGGCCCCGTATACAAAGTCCTGATATTCACTGAGACTCATCTCCGCTTCCTGCGCATCGGCCTGAGTAGGATACTGGGTGCCACACCACCGGAGCGCCCCGTTTCCCATTCGTTCCGAATAGATCTTCCGCCAGCTTGACGCACCCTTGGCCGCCAATTGCAAGCGTTTGGCGGAGATGTTCGAGTTGGCCTTGGTGTTCTGAGTTCCCCAGGCGGTAAGCCAAACATCAGCATGTTTCACCAAATATTTTTGCAGCTGTAGTTCTTGCTTAAGTTGTGCTTCGGTTCCTTCTTTCAAGAGATGTTCCTTAAACTCAGGGAGATCCACCATTGTCTCGACATGGGCACCGGCCCGGACAGCCTCGGCGGCGACAGCAACGATCCACTCGGTTGCCGCCCCCTCCGCCTGGACAACCACAAAATCATCCGGCTTAACCTTCGCCGAATAATGAACTAAAAGCTCGGCCAATTTTTTCAATCGAGGATCCGTCACCTAGATTACCCCTTTCAAAATAAAGTCGCAAAGATATAATTCATTTCTCCATTCTTAAACGTATAGTCCAAATGAAGAGACAGACGCAAATTTAGGACCGTAATTTAAGGGTAAAACCGGTTCATCCAGAATTAATTGGCTATTCATTCCCGGACTCCTCTCACCGAGAGAAGGAAATCTTTAATCTTCGCCAAGCGAATGAGAGATGCAGTTTTGAAGTATTTTTTACAAAATAAAAAAGGACTGGTTTTACGCGTATACGTTAGTATGACCAGCCCAAATCCAAATCATTGAAAAAGTAGCAATCAGCATGTGATCTTACGATGCCAGATACTCAAGCTTTTTAAGAGCTTCCCGGAATACCTTGAAGAAACGGTTATTCTGTTCGGCAGTGCCAAAGGTAACGCGGATAAAATTGGGCAGTCCAAAAGAATGGGTGGGGCGAATAATGATCCCGTTTTGAAGTAAAAATTGATAGAGTTCCTGCGTGTCCCGCTTGCAATCGATCAGAATAAAATTCGCCTGTGTCGGCAGATAATCTACTTTTAATTCATCGAGTTCCTCGTAAAATTGACGTCGCCCCATCTGTACCAAATCTTTGCTAAGAGCGATATGCTTTTTACTGCCGAGAGCGGCAATTCCGCCAGCTAAAGCCAGGGAATTCACGTTAAAGGGATCTTTCACCCGCTCAAGCTCCG
>DASVMB010000183.1:0-14484 GCA_036384575.1 Bacillota bacterium | reverse complement strand
TTTCGATGGAATGAGGTGCGCGCCGGCGGGATGCCTGCCGGAAGGCACTGGTTATTCAAGAATTGAGAAGGAGATGGCAAGATTGATTGCGGAACAACCATTACTTGAGATCCGTGATTTAAAGAAGAATTATTACGGTACTGCGGCGTTAAAAGGAGTTAGTTTAAAGATCAGGAAGGGCATGATCCTGGGGCTTCTGGGACCGAACGGCAGCGGCAAGTCGACGCTGCTTAAGGCCGTAGCCGGTCTGGTGCGACCCAGTTCAGGAAGTATTATGATTAATGGGGTGAAGCCTTCATTTCAAACCAAGGCGGATGTTGCTTACCTTCCGGAGATCGATCATCTCTACGCCTGGATGACGGTGCGGGAGATTATGGGTTTCGTGGCCGCTTTCTATCCCGATTGGGAAATGGAGCGTGCCATGGAATCATTGCGGCAATTAAATTTAAATCCTGGACAGAAGGTCGGGTCTCTCTCCAAAGGGCAACGGGCCCAACTAAAGCTGCTGCTGGCGCTCGCCAGGAGGGTACCGTTGATCCTACTTGATGAACCGCTCTCCGGAATCGACCCTCCTTCCCGGGCAAACATCATTCAGATGTTGATCACCGGCTACCGGGACGGGGAGCAGACCATCATCTGTTCTACTCATCAAGTGGGTGAAATGGAAGGGATCTTTGATGAAGTCCTGTTCCTGCGTGATGGGGAGGTTGCCCTTTGGGACAGTGCGGAGAAACTCCGCCAGGAGCATGGCTGCTCGATTCAGGATTTATGGGGGAGGGTGTATCATTAATGTTTACTAAGATCTTTGAAAAGGAAATAAAGTCATTATTCGTGCCTGCAGTATTTGTTATTGGGCTCATCGGATGCTGGGATCTGTTCCTCGGAACCAGGATTAGGGTTTGGCCGGGCCAGTTCATCGGGATACTTGCCTTTTTACCGGGAATGATTCCTGCCATCTGGCTTTTGGCCATGGGATTTCAGAGTCTACATGCCGAATGGAACAGTAACTCTATCTACCTGCTGCTTTCTTTGCCGGTACGGGGGTGGAAGGTAACCGGAGCCAAACTTGTTGCAGATTTGGTCAGTTCGATAATCATCGGCTTGGTTTCTCTGGCGGGGTTGGGAATACTCCTAACCCTTATGGGAACCAAACTTTTATTGCATGTGTCCGCCGGAATCATTGTCTTTATGGCCTGCGCGACATTATTTTTCATGGCGCTTGTGATCGCAATTAGCCAGTTTTCCTTTATCACCGGGCATCTGGTCCCGAAATTTCGGGGCGCATTCAGCCTGGTAACATTCTTCTTGTGTTTAGGGGTATATTTCAAGTTGACTGCATGGCTTTTGCCGCTGCTCAATTGGTTACCCTCATTGGAGGTCGGTAGGGCGGGACTGCCCACGGGCTTTTTGCTTCTTGAATTAATTTTCTTCGGTATCTTTTTTACGGCCGGAAGTCTCTTATTTGAAAAGAGGGTTGAATTATAGGCCGTCTTTCTCCCGTTCCATGCATACTCTGCTCCTTTCTCTGGGAATAGTACTAGTTGAAGTTATCCTTGAGAAAGGGAGTCAACCGATGAAAAACAAATTTGTTATACCCGTACTCTTTCTGGCGCTGGTAGCCGTCACGGGTTGGGGATATTCCCAGTTTCAAATGCGCCGCCAGTGGGAGATCAGTGCCGAAAATCAATATCAAAGGTCCTACGAGGAGTTGACGGGCCATGTCAATAATATGGAAACAGCCATGTCCAAGGCGATGGTCGCCAGTTCCTTTCCGCAGTCGATCAGCTTATTGACCAGTGTCTGGCGGGAGGCCAACTCCTCCCAGGAGAACCTGGGGCAGCTCCCTCTGACCTCCATGGAACTAAACCGGACCAAGACGCTCTTGGCCAAAGTGAGCACTTTTAGTTACAATGCGGCGCAGAATCGTTTACTCAAGGGCAACCGCCCGACCGAAAGCGAGTGGAAAAACCTAAGCGGCCTCCGGGATCAGACCCGGGTGGTGAGTAAACACCTTTTGAATCTGCGACAACAGTTCTTCAATAACCGTGCCCGTTGGTTGGAGGTTGACCGGTTGGGGACGCTGGGAGCTGCCGGAGCCCCCGCCAGCCTGAATTCGAATAAAGTCACCAAGGCTTTCTTAATGCTTGAGGATGGGTTACGCCGGGTTCCCGACATTCAGTTTGAAGGGAATAATCTTGATTTCGTCCCCAAACCTACCGGACTTTCCGGTAGTAATATCACGGCCCGTGACGCGGTGGATGTGGCCCGGAGATTTCTCGGGACCGAATATAAAACTGCCAATATCCAATATGAGCAATTGATCAAAGGCGGTTTTCAGAGTTACATGCTCCGGGCTACCGGGCCCCGGAACACCAGCCAGGACCGACGCCTAAGCATCAGTGTAAAAGGCGGTCATGTCGCCTGGATGCTGGGAAACCGGCCGGTGGCCAAATCCAACCTGAGTTTAAACCAGGCAGAAGAGCGGGCCAAGGCATTTCTGACCCGGAACGGTTATACGAATATGCGCGGGGTAGGCCGGGAACGGTTCGCCAATATCGCCACTATCAGTTTTGTGCCCGATCGCAACGGAGTTCTGTACTATCCGGAGCTGATCAAGGTTCAGGTGGCACAGGATAACGGGGAGATTTTGGGGTTCGACTCTACCGCCTACCTAACCTTCCATGAACCGCAAGGGATACCGGCCGGATCGCCCAAGATTAATGAAGCTCAGGTAAGAAAGACAATCAATCCTCACCTCCGGGTGGAACGGGTGCAAATGGCCCAGGTGTTGGATGAGATGTACAACAAGGTTTTATGTTATGAAGTCCAGGGGACTCAGGGCCGGGATCGGTATTTGACCTATTATAATGCTACTTCCGGAAAAGAAGAGAAGATCCGGCGGATTGACGGCAATGGAAATGAGGTCCAGTAATTTCAGAACCGGGCTGCTTAAGCAGGTTAAGCAGGAAGCGGCTTTAGCCGGAAAATCCGTAACGGAAAAGCAATGGAAAAGTCAAACGGAAGTCTTGACAAAAACTGGGGTGGGCATATATAATACAACCAATAAATAAATATGCATTGGCGATGAAGGGGAAAAAGTAGCCTCGAATTGCGTTTCGCAGAGAACTGGCGGTCGCTGCAAGCCAGTACGCGTCGGGTGAATCCTCCTCCGAGTCATGGGAAAAAATTAACGCCGTTTTGGCGTGAAGAGTAAGTCCCATCGGTTTAGCTCCGTTAACGCCGAAAGATCCTTGAGTTCCGATATTCATCGGACCTTTGGAAATTAGGGTGGTACCACGGCCTTTCGTCCCTTGCGACGAAAGGCCGTTTTATTTTTAGGCATCGCGCTCCGTGGAGCGCGCGGTAACAGACACACGGCAACTCACCCCCTCGACCCCGCTCTTTTCCGAAAGAGAGGTCGCGTTAAAACGCGGTGTAGGGCCATACTGAAAGTGTGTAAATAACGCGGGGTGAGTCGCTAATAGATTGACTTTCAGCGTTCATACTTATGACCTATAATAAATAACTTACAATACTCATGCCTCATGCCCACGCCTAAATTAACTTTCGACTTTTGACGAATAATTATAAAAGGAGAGGTGTTTATCCATGGTTAAAATTCTTATTTCCGATCCGATTACTCCGGCAGGGATCAATTTATTTAAAGAGGCCGGGTTCGAGGTGGAAGTCAAGACGGATCACACCAAAGAAGAGTTAATCGCCAAGATCAAGAATTACGATGCATTAATCATCCGTAGTCAAACCAAGGTAACCGCCGATGTCATCGCTGCAGCCGATAATCTCAAGGTAATCGGCCGCGCCGGAGTGGGCGTGGACAATGTTGATGTGGAGGCTGCCACCAAAAAGGGGATCCTGGTTATCAACGCCCCGGACGGGAATACCATTTCTGCCGCCGAACTCACTGTGGCCATGATTTTAGCCCTGGCCAGAAATATTCCCCAGGCCCACGCCTCATTAAAAGGTGGCGCATGGGACCGGAAAAGCTTTACCGGAACAGAGATCAACGGTAAGATGCTGGGTGTTGTGGGGATGGGCCGGATCGGCAGTGAAGTGGCAAAAAGGATGCAAGCCATGGGTATGAGCATCCTGGCTTTTGATCCCTTCTTAACCTCGGAGAAGGCCGAGTCCCTCGGGGTAACGTTGGCCGATTTGGATACGGTAGTTACTCAGTCCGATTTTATCACGGTACATACACCATTGACAGCTGAAACCAAGGGACTTTTCGGCGCCGCTGAGTTTGCCCGGATGAAGAAGGGGGTCCGGTTGATCAACTGTGCCCGTGGGGGAATCTATGATGAAGCGGCTTTGGCGGAGGCCCTCCGTAGTGGTCAGGTGGCCGGGGCGGCGCTGGATGTTTTTAATGGTGAACCCCCAACAAACCGGGAACTGATTGATTTACCGCAAACCGTGGTCACACCGCATCTTGGAGCATCCACCAAGGAAGCGCAGGAGAATGTGGCGGTGGATGTCGCGGTTGAGGTGATCAAAGTACTTAAGGGAGAAACATTTAAGAATGCCGTCAATCTACCTCCGCTCCGTTCCGAGGTTCGGACGGCACTTCAGCCCTATTTCGGCCTTATGGAGGTATTGGGGAAATTTATGGCGCAATTGGCCGCGCCCCGGATCAATAAACTGGAAGTCAGTTACTTGGGAGAAATATCCAAGTACGATACCTCCTATCTCTCCACTTTGTTTTTGAAAGGAATTCTCCAGGCAAGTCTGGGAGAAGACGTCAATCAGGTTAACGCGCTGTATCTTGCCAAAGAACGCGGGCTCAAGGTGAATGAACATAAGACTCAGGACGGGGCCGGGTACGCTTCCCTGGTTAAGGTAGCGGTGACCACCGATCAGGGTTCCCATACCCTATCGGGAACTGTGATTGAGAAAGACGAAAGCCGGATTGTGGAATTGGAGGGTTATCATTTTGATATTGTACCCGCGAGTAATATGATCGTTATCAACCACTCGGATCAACCGGGAGTTATCGGTGAGGTCGGTTCCATTTTAGGGCAGAACGGGATCAATATCGCCACTATGCAGGTTGGCCGAAAAAAGCAGGGTGGTACGGCCATTATGGTCTTGAATGTCGACTCGGTTGCCAATGGAATCATCGCCAAACTGGAAAAGGCCAAGACAGTAGCCAAGGCATGGGGGATTAATCTCTAGCCGTCCATCGCGACCAACAGGAATCGTTCAACAGTTAAACACCTCCTCGAACCGAACGACATATTATAACAGGAGCGAACCTTAAGAGGAGGGGTTACGTTGTTGCTGGAGCGACATTCACCGCAAACCCTCCAATTGCTGATCAAGAAAAAATGGTTGGCGGACAGCATTATCGGTCTTGGCAGTGGTTACTTAACGCACTTGACCTATCAAACAAAAGATGTAGCTCCGGAAGTGTTAGAAGACTACCATGAAATGAGATCGGGAGAGGTTTACGGGGAAATCATCTGGGTCGGGGATGAGGTCAACCGCCGGGTTGCAGAGGCGGAGGTTTCCAGTATCAATGATTTCGGGTCTTTTATCCGCTTTGATCTGCGTCTTCTGGAAGTAGTTCCGTTTATCCGCGACGGCGCGGTCCATGTCCGAAACGATTATTTGTGTTATTACGGGTAGAATCGGGTTACGGCCTGATTCTTTTTTTTATACATCATCATGTTCTCCTTCGTTTTAAAACGGATGGCCGGGAGAGTATAAATTACCCTGGGGATTTGGTGCGGTATTACCGATAACCATATTGATGGTAATTTTCGGGTTTTATAATGGTACAAGCAGATCAGGCAACCGGTGAAGCACGTGCGCGTGCTTTGTAAGGCAAATAGTTCACACCGGCTTGATTAATTATCGGGAGGGGATTTTATGGCAGTCTCTTTCAAGGCCGATTCAGATCATAATATCGCCAAGATCGTCCTCATTGGAGTACTTCTGGTAGCGGCGGTCGCGGGGTTGATGATCCTCGTCAATCATTACTTCATTCAGAAAGCGTTGGTCCAAAAAGAACCGTTAACCATTCTGCTGCTGGGAACGGGTAGTGACTCCGGCAGTGGTAGTGTTTCCAAAACTTTGGCAGCGAATGATGCGATGGTCCTTGTCTTTTGTAACCCGGCAGCTTCCCGGATTTCGTTTCTTTCAATCCCCCGGGGTAAACAGGGTATTTCCGGGATGAGTCAAGGCTCCGCATCAAATCCCGAACAAACCAGCAACGAGGTATCCCAGTGGGTGGGAGTCCCCATCAACCGTTATCTCGCGGTTGATCAGCAAGGATTCAAGGAGTTGGTGGATGTACTGGGTGGAATCACGGTCGACATTCCGGTCGAACTTCACTACCGGGATAGATGGGGCCGGGATCTATACCGGTTTGCATCCGGACGGCAGGTGCTCGATGGTGAAAAGGCTCTGATCTATGTCAAACTGACGGAGTCCAGCGGCGACGAGCTGGGAAGGGTCCAGAGACAGCAAGAGTTTCTAAAGGCGGTATTGAAAAAAGCTCGTAATCAGGCAAATATTTTACGGGTAGCCGAATATAATTCAATCATCCGCAAATACTTGAAGACCGATATCAAGTTCGAAGAGATGCTTAAGATTGGGAACTTCTTGAAGGAAATAGACTCCGGGGATCTCGACGCCTATGTCTTGCCGGGGCGGGAGAATAATGGGGTTTGGGAACCGGACCGCAGTTCCCTTGCGGAATTGCTGCGTAAATTGGAGCCGTGACAATTTTGGATTGGAAAGTGGTTTAAAATTGGAGATAGACGTTATTTTAAGCCCCTCGTGTCATTCGGGAGAACAAGCGGCAGGACGGGTAGCAGTGGTGATTGATGTATTACGTGCTACCAGCACCATCGTTACTGCCCTTGGGAACCAGGCGCTGGGAATTATCCCGGTATTGGATCCCGGGGAAGCATCGGGGCTAAAGCGGGAGACTCGCTACGAGGACTGTTTGCTCGGCGGGGAACGGCGCGGATATAAGATCCCCGGATTTGATCTGGGTAATTCACCGGGTGAGTATGGACCATCACGGGTGGCTGGGAAACGGATTATCCTCTCCACAACCAACGGTACCAAGGCAATCCGCTGGGCAGCAGGAGCACGGGTGGTATTGGCGGCTTCGTTTTTAAATATTCGCGAAACGGTACGGTTTTTACATCAGACCTGCCGTGATCTGCTGTTGGTTTGTTCCGGTAGTCACGGGGATTTAAGTCTCGAGGATTTGACATGCGCCGGAATGATTACGGATCTGTTGACCGAAGGGTTGGTGCATCCCTGTGCGACGATTAGGTTGAGCGACAAGGCCCGAATTGCACGATATACTTACCTCAAGGCCCAAGAGACGGGTCTGGAGGATTTTATTGCCGGAACTGAACATGGCCGGTATCTGGAGCGAATCGGGATGGGGGAGGATCTCCGGTCCTGCAGCGCGGTGGATCGATATCCGGTCTTAGCGCAATTGGTGGGGAACGAAATTCGTGACGTCGAGCTTGTATAACTCCGGGGTGGGCTAATTGGTTAGTGCCTGGAAGGGTGCTGGGATATGGCCTCCCCGGTGAACGAAACGTTCGGGACTGAAACTTTTTACAGCCATGATTGGGGCCGAACCCAAGAGGCCACCAAATTCGACTTGATCCCCGACGGTTTTACCGGGGACCGGGATGATTCGGACCGCGGTGGTTTTTTTATTGATCATCCCGATCGCCATTTCATCGGCGATGATCCCGGCAATCACCTCGGCCGAGGTAGTTCCCGGTACAGCGATCATATCGAGTCCTACCGAGCAGACAGAGGTCATTGCCTCCAATTTCTCGATGGAGAGCGCCCCGGCCTTTACCGCATCTATCATTCCGGCATCCTCACTGACAGGGATAAAAGCACCACTTAGCCCACCAATGGCTGATGAGGCCATGGCGCCGCCCTTTTTGACCGCATCGTTCAGGATGGCCAGCGCTGCGGTAGTACCTGGGCCACCGCAACGTTCCAAGCCCATCGCTTCCAGGATATTGGCCACACTGTCTCCCACTGCCGGGGTGGGGGCAAGAGAAAGATCGACGATTCCAAAGGGGACTTCCAAGCGTTCCGATACTTTGCGGCCGATAAGTTCACCGGCCCGGGTAATCTTAAAGGCAACCCGCTTGATCTCCTCGGCTAAAGTCCGGAAGTCACAGTCCGGAATGCGTTCCACCGCCGCCCTGACCACTCCGGGACCGCTAATCCCGATGTTAATCACTGTGTCGGGCTCCCCGATACCATGAAAGGCACCAGCCATAAACGGGTTATCCTCCGGGGCATTGGCGAAAACCACCAATTTGGCGCAGCCGATACCGTTCTCATTCTTGGTGAGGTCTGCGGTCTCCTTGATCACCTGTGCCATTTTGAGTACGGCGTCCATATTGATCCCGGCTTTAGTGGTAGCCAGATTGACCGAGGAGCAAACTTTTTTCGTCTGCGCCAGGGCGTGAGGGATGGAATCGATCAAATGGATGGCTCCGGTAGTGGCACCCTTGTGAACCAAGGCCGAGTATCCGCCGATGAAATCGATCCCGAGTTCGGCGGCAGTTTTGTCTAAGGCCAGGGCAAACTCAAAATAGTCTGTGGCTCTCGAGGCTTCGGCAACCAGGGAGATGGGAGTCACTGCTATCCGCTTATTGATAATGGGTATCCCGTAAGTCTGTTCCATGAGGGCCACTGTCTCGACCAGTTTTGCGGCGCGGTTTTTGATTTTAGCTGTCGCTTTGGCGGCGGCTACACTCAGATCCGGATCGGCGCAGTCGAGAATATTGATACCCATGGTCACAGTACGAATGTCAAAATGATAATTCTCCACCATGGAGATGGTTTCCATAATCTCCTGGGAAGTAAAGGGCATATTCGTCACTCCTCAACCAATAGATGATGTATCCGGTTATCATTGAACGCCGGATTTTTGGGGAAACGGAAATTTCAGATCCTATGCATATAACGGAAAATATCCTCATGCTGAACCATGATCTTTACCCCCAAAGCTTCCCCGGTTGCCTCCAGAGCCTTGGTCAGCTCCAGCAGGTCATTATCGGCCGCAGAAATATCCACCAGTAAGATCATGGCGAAAATATCCTTAAGTATTGTCTGGCTGATATCCACGATATTTACGTGATAATCCGCCAAGGTCTTGGCGACCCCCGCCACGATCCCTACCCGATCATGCCCGGTTACCGTTACTACCGCATGTTCGTTGTCTTTCACCGAAATCACCTCAGTAACTATTGCACCGGCGGCAATATACTATCATGACCTTACCTATACAGCCACCGGGTAATAGATAATTCGCGATTGCTCAGGGTACTCCTGCACCGCTCGTGGGGAATTACTATTTTTTAAAGTAAAATGACCGACGGGAAACTTCGAATTTGAAATTTTTTTATCATTGATTCGTTAATATAGTATAATCAAACTACAAGAAGCTGTGAGCGGGAAAAATTATCAAATCGGAACCGTTCATCATAAACCACGGCAGTTTGGTATAGATAAAGACCTCTTTTTTCTTAATCTGCAGCCCCTATGAGAATTACAGCGAGTTTTCGGAGGGATGTTCATGGAATTTCAACAGATCCGGGATTTGGGAGAGGAATCCGTATTGTGCCGCACGCGCACCGGTTCACAGGACGACGAAATCGTCCTGGACAAGGCTAAGTTTGCGGTCATGCCGCGCGATAGTGTTCGCCTGGAAATGCAGAAAGAGATGCGCGCCATAGTTCAGAGTGAAAAAGAGATCAGTCATAGTTCGCTCGTGAAATACACTGCCCTCGAAAAGTTCCAGGGAGAGCTTTATCTGGTGCGGGAAGAGCCGGTTAAGTCCGGAATCCGGCAACTTAATCCGGTGGAGGTAGACATCGCCGAGGCTTGTCGCATTATGTTAAAGGCATTGGAAGTCAGCGAAGTATATCGCCAGGCCGGCATCTTCTTGGAGGGCCTGAGTCTGGGGATGATCAAGCGAGATGAAACCGGAGAGATCCGGATTCAGGATCCGTTAGTCGTGAATCATTTCGCTAAATTTCTCGAACCGTTTTACCGGAAGGATCCGGCTCCAGAGGTCGTCATGGGTAAACCCTGGAATGAAAGATCGGTCATCTTTTGCTGGGGCAATCTGGCCTATCAATTATTGACCGGCGTCGATCCTTTCGCGGCAAAAACGCCCGAAGAACGGCTGGCCAAAATCACACAGATCGGAGCGGTTGAACCCAAGGCTCTTAATCCACGGATAAGTCCGGAATTAAACCGCCTCATCATGGAGTGCCTGGCTAAAAACCCGGATACCCGTCCATCGGCGGAGACGATCCGGATTCGGTTGGAGCAGATGCTGGAAACGGGAGGATGGGAAGTCTCCCAGGCCGAAGCTGATGAATTCGCCCGGCAGGCGCAGAATAACCGGAAACATTTCGAACGGCGTGAACGGTTCATGATCTGGTTCCGGAAGTACGGGGTCATTAGCTGCGGGATTGTCGCTGCCATATTGATCTTTGTTTTGATAACCGTTGCCACCAAACCGAAGGGAGTTCTGACCGCGTCCACCAGCCCGGATAAGGTAATCCGCTACTACTTTCAAAGCATCAAGGATCTAAATGTCTCGCTTTTTGATGAGACGGTGCAAAACAAGAAGAACAGCATGGAATCTTTGGTCACCAACCTGTATGTGATGAACCGGACCCAACAGGGAATGACTTATAACATGTCCCAGGAGTTTGTGAAGGTCCGGATTCCCCGGATGAAGCTGGTCAAGATTTCTCAAGGGGATCAGACTGCGCGATATCGAGCCGATTTCCTGCTTGTGATCAACCTGTCCAATCAGATCCAGTACCAGCAACGAAGTGAGATTTACACCCTGCAGCCAGTTCATCGTATCTGGCGGATCACTGCAATCCGGACCATCTCCGAGAAGCATTGGTCCAAGAAGATCGAGACCCCGGAGGTTTCACCCGGTCCGGTACCATCCGCATCATCAGCCCCGCAGAACTGATTTTTCCCGAACATACGGGGTAAATGTGCAACATGGAATACTAAAGGGAACAAAAAAACTATTCGTGTGAGGAAGCAGAATTTGTAACATCAGGAATGCTCTTGTCAAAGCGAAAGGTCCTGCCCGACCGGGGTAAGGACTTTTTACTTATACGGAAAAGCAGGGGGCTTCCGGTATTTTTAATGTTTCAATTGAAGATGGCGGGGATCCAAAATACTTCAACGTTCGGGGATTGGAAAAGGATTTGGCAAATGAATGGCGAAAACTAGTAATTCGTCATATAAATCACTATCAAAACTTCCATGTGATGAATGATTAAGTAGCACCTTTTGGAGATTCATTGAAATTGTGATGTTATAAAGGGGTTAACTATGAAGATCAAGAATCTTTTGGGGGGAAAAAAGCCGGCACTTTCATTTGAGATCTTTCCGCCCAAACCTGATTATCCTCTGGATACAGTCTATCAGACTATCACAGGCCTACGTAATCTCAAACCCGACTTTATCAGCGTAACTTATGGTGCCGGGGGGGCTAATCGTTCCCGGACCATTGAGATTGCAGCCCATATCCGGGAAGCGTTCCAGATCGAATCAGTGGCCCATCTTACCTGCATGGGGCATTCACCTGCGGAGCTGGATGAAATCCTCGTTCAAATGCGGGAACATGGGATTGAAAACCTTTTGGCGCTGCGGGGCGATCCGCCGCAAGGAGAAGTCTCTTACACGCCGCCTGCCGGTAATTACCGTTATGCAGTTGAATTGGTACGCCAGATCCGCAAGCGGGGCGATTTTTGTATCGGAGCCGCGGCATATCCGGAGGGGCATAAAGAATGTCGCCGCTGGCAGGATGACTGGGATTACCTCCGGGCCAAAGTGGAGGCAGGGGTTGATTTCTTAACAACCCAGCTCTTCTTTGACAACCGAATCTTTTATAACTTCCTCGATCATATGGAAAGGCTCGGGGTAACGGTTCCGGTTTTACCGGGAATCATGCCCATCCTGAATCCCGGTCAGATCAAACGGATGGTTTATCTTTCGGAGGCCTCAATTCCTTCCCAGTTATTAAAGCTTTTTGATAAATATGGGAATGATAATCTTGCGTTCGAAAAGGCCGGTATCGATTATGCCATTCGCCAGATTGACGATCTACTCGCCAACGGAGTAGCAGGAATCCATCTGTATACCATGAACCGGGCAGCCCAGATCCAAACAATCGTTGAGAACTCGCAACTGAAGGAGAAACATCATTGAAGAACAGCCGAGAAAACCAAGAGCTAAAAAAAATAGTTGGTCGGGCCGCGGCGGGGTTGGTCCGCGATGGCATGACCTGCGGTATCGGCACCGGTTCCACGGTGGCCTTTTTCATTGAAGATCTGGGGCGTAGAGTCAAGGAAGAGGGGTTGCATCTGGTGGGGGTACCTACTTCGTTTCAATCCAAGATTTTGTGCCGGCAGTTTGGAATCGACACCGCCGATGCCCAGGACTTCTCTACTTTGGATCTGGTGATTGACGGCGCAGACGAGGTAGATCCGGAGTTGAATCTGATCAAAGGCGGCGGGGCCGCCCAAACCATTGAGAAGATCATTGCCTCGATGGGCCGGGAATTCGTGGTGATCGTCGATCAATCCAAAACCGTCGACCGGCTGGGGAGCACCTTTCCGGTGCCGATTGAGATCATCCCGGCAGCCCTGGCTCTGGTCAGCGCCGCCGTCCGGAGCCTGGGAGGAGAACCCCGGTTACGGATGGGTCAAAGAAAGGATGGGCCGGTGATCACCGACAACGGCCAGTTTGTTTTGGATGCCAGATTTGACTCTTCGGTGGAATTACGCCGGGTCGATGCCGAGTTGCATCGGACTCCGGGAGTGGTTGAAACCGGCCTTTTCTTTGATATGGCCGCCAAGGCGCTGGTGGGTTCGGAGGGAAAACCAGTGCGGACTTTGGTTCGGAAACATTGATTAATCAATTACTGATTTTATATAAGGTGGGCAACGAGGATGGCAGAAGTGAACGACGGCAAGATTATTCCGGTAGTACTCGAGAATGAGGTAAAACAATCGTACCTGGCATACGCCATGAGCGTCATTGCCAGTCGTGCTTTACCCGATGTACGAGACGGGTTGAAACCGGTACACCGGCGAATTCTTTACGGCATGTACGAATCAGGCACAACTCCCGATAAGCCGTACCGTAAATCGGCCCGTATCGTGGGTGACGTCATGGGGCGTTATCATCCTCACGGCGACGCGGCGATATATGATACCATGGTCCGGATGGCCCAAACTTTTTCCTTCCGGAAGATATTGGTCGACGGTCACGGTAACTTCGGTTCGGTTGACGGGGATCCCCCGGCCGCCATGCGGTATACCGAGGTCCGTATGGATAAGCTGGCCCTGGAGATGGTGGCGGATATTGAAAAAAAGACCGTCGATTTCCGGCCCAACTTCGATGAGAGTCTTGAAGAACCGGTGGTGTTGCCGTCCCGTTTTCCGAATCTCCTGGTCAACGGTTCCTCCGGAATTGCGGTCGGTATGTCCACCAATATTCCCCCCCACAATCTGGGAGAGACGATTGACGGTGCGGTACTGTTGATTGATAATCCCGACGCGGACGATAAGGAATTGTTGCGGGTGATTAAGGGTCCCGATTTTCCGACCGGAGGCATTATTCTGGGCCGGCAGGGGATTCGCGATGCGTATCTGACGGGCAGGGGTTCGATCAAGGTCCGTTCTAAGACGGATATTGAGGAGCAGAGTAACGGAAAGCACCGGATTATCGTCACTGAGATCCCTTATCAGGTGAATAAGGCCCGTTTGATCGAGGAAATCGCGCAACTGGTCCATGACAAGACTGTCGACGGCATCACCGATTTGCGTGATGAGTCCGACCGTACCGGGATGCGGATCATGATCGAACTGCGCCGTGACGTCAATCCCAATGTAATCTTGAACCAACTATTCAAACATACTGCGATGCAGCAGAGTTTCGGCGCCATCATGCTGGTGTTGGTGGATAACAAACCCAAGATCTTAACGCTCCGGGAAATTCTAAAATACTATCTGGAGCATCAGCGCGAAGTGGTTACCCGCCGTACGCAGTTTGATCTGGCCAAGGCGGAGGATCGGGCTCATATCCTCGAGGGTTTACGGATCGCCCTGGATCATATCGATGAGATCATCAACCTGATCCGCTCCTCGCAAACGGTAGAGATCGCCCGGGAAGGGTTAATGACAAAATTCGCCCTATCCGAAAAACAGGCCCAGGCCATTTTGGATATGACCTTAAAACGCCTCACCGGACTGGAGCGGGAGAAGATTGAGTCCGAGTATGCCGAGCTTATGAAGCTCATTAAATACTATCGCGAATTGCTGGCGGATGTGCACAAGATCATGATGGTCGTCAAGGAAGAGCTACTGGCGATCAAGACGAAATACAACGATCCGCGGCGGACCGAGATTGCCAAGGATGAAGGGGAGT
>DASVMB010000182.1:0-7208 GCA_036384575.1 Bacillota bacterium | reverse complement strand
ATCTCCGTCACCATTAAAGGAAGCGGACTGGTCGCGACGATTCCGATACCCATCGGGGTCGTGTTTTCGATCAAAGCCACCGGCGACCAGCAGTCCCAACCATCTCCCGATTTGGTTGGTTTACTCTTGGGTATGGTAATTGCCTGCCCAAACGGCGCAAATGATTCAGGCGTCAAATCTTCAATGATTACTTTGATAAAATTGTTTTGTTTCATATCCGCTTTGCCCCGATTCTCATCTTTGAAATAAGATTTTACCGTCTGGCTGGTTTCCGGCCATAAACTTCTTAACCTCATCATATTTTGGCAGATGCCCTCTGGCACCATAGCTGTCTACCGATATAGCGCCGGCAGCATTGGAAAATAAACCGATATCCTCCAGTTTCCAAGATTGCAATACCCCGAAGGTAAAAGCCGAATTAAAGCAGTCCCCTGCGCCGGTTGTATCGACCACCTTTACCCGGTACCCCGGACAAAAACAGCTCTGTTTTGAATCCGCCAAAATACAGCCTAAGTGTCCTAAAGTTACTGCGCCATAGAGTAACCGGTGTTTGATTACTTCTCTCCGGAGCAAATCCCCGACCGAAGTCCAATCTGAGACTTCCTTAAATGAAATGCCGTAAAGTTCGGGAAGCATAGCCTGATTTAAGATCACAACATCGATATTTGCCAAGATTTCATCTATTTCCGGAGCGGTTAAATGGGAGGTGCGTTCAATATCAATCGCCACAAGGGTATCATGTTTCCGGGCCCATTGGGCCGCTTCAAAAAAAGGAATCTCTTTATATGGACCGGTATACAGCAAACGCGCCTCGGCAATGGCTTTTTGCTGTTCAGCAGTTAGCTTGTCCGGTTCTTTAAAAGTGGGTACTACCACAATCGCCCGTTCCCCGGTATCATCAACCAAAATAACTGTAAACATGGTTGCTGTGTTTTTAAGGATCCGGATGGTCGAGGTATCCACACCGAACTCTTGAAACCCCTTCAACACGATTTGGGCCTCGGCATCGTCCCCAAGTGAACCGGTCCATCCGGATTTTATACCCAACCGGCTGATGGCACAAGCATAGTTGGCCATTGTCCCACCAGGCAGACGGCCAATCAGTGCTCCGGGAATTTTATCATCATAGGATGGCAACTGGTTAACCATAAGTACAATATCAACATCCGATGAGCTGTACCCAATCACATCGATTTTTGACATCTATACCCCCCCTTTCCTAAATCTCAGTTCCAGTTTCACTGAATAACTTCCTCTGGAATCAATCGGCCAATGAAATGGCGTTGTTCGTTATACATGTTGATATCACCGATTGCCGCCAGTTTTCCCATTGTTTCCTCTAGTATTTCCAAATTCGGGCATTCCCAAAAGGTAAAGTACCGCCATTCGGACGACCAGCTGCAATCGTAGACTCCGTGCATCTTAACGCCTTTTTCTTTCGCAACGTTAAAGATCTTCTCGATCTCCTTCATAAACTGCGCTTTCTCTTTCTCACTGGTACGAAACCATGTATCCGTCGCCTTCCAGGCGGCAAAAAAACCTAACGGTCTTTCTTGCGCTCCCATTGAAATTTCCTCCGTGGTAGTTAATGAGTTAGCAAGGCTTCGCTTTGGAACGAATCCGGTTAACAATCTCCATTAAGCGGCAGACACTGTCGACATTAACCGGGTTCCACCAAACGCCGCCCTGCTTCAACGATGATGCGACAATAGCGCCATCAGCCAAAGTAAACAGGTTTTCTACATTTTCGCCGCTTAAACCGCTACCAACAATGACGGGCAGATTCGTGGCTGATTTAATCTTCTGAACCTCTTCTAACGGCGTGGCATGTCCGGTGCGGTTACCGGTTGCAATCAGGACATCAGCCGCAAACCACTCAACATCGCGGGTCTGTTCCTCAACGCTCCGGTCGGCTACGATTGAATGGCTTCCGTGTTTGACATGGACATCCGCAAAAACGACAACATCTTCGGCGCCAATATTATGACGGTACCTCAAGGCTTTGGCGGCCGCACCCTCCACAAATCCCTCATTGGCGATATACGCGTTCGCCCATTGATTGGAACGAATAAAACTAACTCCGGTGGCTTTGGCGACAGCTAAAGCTTGAATCGCTCCGTTGGCCAGACAGTTAACGCCGATAGGAACTGAAACAGCTTGACGGACGCGATCGACCATCACCGACATGGCTGCTACAGTCTCGATTCCGATATCCTCCGGTTTTAAAAATGGAATATCCCATGCATTCTCTACAATAATTCCGTCAACTCCGCCCTTGACATAGGCCTCGGCCTCACTGACCGCGTAATCATATGCCTTTTCGTTTAAGTCTTCTCCATGATATTGCGGTGATCCGGGAATCGGCAATGAATGAATCACTCCAATAATCGCTTTATCCTTGTGGAACAATTTCAAAAGCGTATTCGGTTTTTCTGGATAAACACTCTGCGCCATGATTACTCCTCGTTTCATAAGTTTTTGGATGTAACATCGTAATGTAGTAACATTACTATATAATATTATTACGATGATAGTATCGATTCTCCTGCTATGATTTTGTTTTTTATCTAAAAAATTTTTAGCTCTGTCCCCAGAAGTGGTTAATCCACCATTTCTAAAAAACAGAGCTAATTTTACCAACCAAGCGGAGCATCAGATCACCGTCTCCGAACACTCAAATGACTTCCAATCCGTCTTTCGAGGGTAAGGTTGGGAAGGCAGCGTGGGGTTCGGTCTGATACCAATAGGCCACCGAAGCCACATCATCATGGGTGGGAAGATATCGCCCCCCTGAACGCCAGCCCAGCGTTTGAATGGTCACTTTTAAATCCTGACCGAACCGGACTGGATCCATGATATGCCAACGATACATTCCGAAGCGTTGTTGACTGCGGTATAAACCGTCCGGTTGGATGGTCTGATGCATTCCGAGAAAAGCGGTGGAATATATACCGTAATGTCCCTGAGGTTGTTCAAAATTCCAGGCGCCGCCGAAATAATCCTCGGTGCCGGTTCCGCAGATTGTCGGAAAGTCCCGATCCCCGTCCAGATAGAATTTGACCTCGCCCTCACCCCACCAGCCGCAATTATTGACCTGCCAGGCCAGATATGTCCCGACATACTGCCCCTGTCCCTTGACATCGCTCAAAATCGTATGTATGGCGCCGCTCACCGGATTGCTCCGCCGCCACTGGGCATGAAAATATGCAACATCGTCGGGGACGGTCGTCAATATATAATCAACTTGATAATAGAGAACCGTTTCATCGTCGGAAAGGTTTTCCATCGTAATCTTGCAGGCCTTGCGAAACGGCATCTCCCAATAACCGTTCATCCCTCCCGCCGGATTGACCGCCACTGGCAAAGAACTGACGTTACTCCGTTCACACCAGCCGTTGCAGAAAAAGTCGCCTACCGGCACTTCGACCGACGGGTTAATCTCTCCGTCCCAATAAATCCGCATGATGAAACTACGCCAGTTCCCCGGGGAACAAGTCATCCAGATATGCTTGATCGCCCCGGGCTCCGTTATTTCTGCCATGGTAAATACGGTTTTAGCGGCAATTTTAACGCTGGGCGAGAGCTTCCATCCCCGTCCCAAGTCACGGGCGCATTCCGCCCCCGTTCCCTCAGTGGCCATTCCTCCTCGCCCCTTGGCACCGCTAAAATTTTCAGCGCTAATCGAGCGGGACTGGGCCGGCGATAGGCGGCACAAATCCCCTAATCCCATGCCCAATCCATTGTATTCTGCCATTTTTAAATCCTCCTGTCCAGTTATTAAGAAACTTCAACCGCCGTCCGCTTCGCATCCAGGTTATCGTACAGACTTCCAACTCGGATGCCGTTATCCCGCCTTCATCTAAACGAAAATCATTAATTCTTGCCGTATAAAGGACCGAGTGTACTGCAAGCTCTATAATCGGCGCCCTGTCGATCCATTGCCCCAAAAGCATTCCAAGCGCTGGGACGGAAAATTTTTTCCTCCGCCACATTATGCATGGAAACCGGAATTCTCAATAACGAAGCCAAAGTCAACAGATCGGCTCCGATATGCCCGTAACTTATGGCCCCATGATTGGCTCCCCAATTGTTCATTACCGAGTAAACCGTTTTATACGGATCTGCGCCGGTTAGATTAGGAACAAACCAGGTCGTAGGCCAGGTGGGATCGGTGCGGTTGATGATTATTTTGGCCAAGTCATCCGGCAGGTTAATGATATATCCTTCCGCTATCTGTAGCACCGGGCCAAGACCTTTCACCAGATTCAAGCGAAACATCGTGGCCGGCATCTCACCGCGGGTGACAAATTCCGAAGAGAACCCGCCCCCCCGGAAGTACTCAAGTCGTGCCGGGCAAAACTCCGTGGCGTCAAGGCACTGCCTGACTTCATCCCGGGTAATTTCCCAAAACGGTTTTATGATTGGTTTCCCATTACTGGTTTGCCGGCCTGTGGCATCTAAAGCGGTAGAACCGGAGTTGATTAAATGAATAAACCCATTTTTCGCCGACCCGTTCAATTTGTATCCTGTTAAATGTTTTACTGCTTCGGGGCTCCAATACGACCGGATATCGGAAAACATTTGTGCCGTGCCGGTTAAGAGATGTCCGAAAAGCATGGATATACCATTTAAGTAATCATTTTCGGTTGCCATCACAAACGGCTCACGAATACCATTCCAATCAAAGGACGAATTTAATACCGCCTCTAAAAAATCACCATTGGGGAAGTGATCCGTCCATTGCCGCTGGCCCTGGAAACCCGCTGCAATCGCATTATGACCCAAGGCTTCCTCGCCAAAGCCAAGTCGATCCAAGACCGGATTGCCAATCATCAGATCCCGGGCGATGATGGACATTTTTACTACCATTTCCCAGTTTTCATCTTTCTTCGCCCGTGAAAACTGATTATCCCGTGGATTTAGGTCCACCCCTTCCTTGCAGTTCTCCCGAACCCATTGCAAGGCCCGTCGATACTCATCGGGATCATAAATCTCTTCCGCAATCCGCCGGGTAAATTCGGATAAATCCACCATTTCATAACGCATTCCCAGGTAGCTTTCGAGAAAACCCGGATCCACCATGGAGCCGGCGATGCCCATGGCCACGCCACCCATCGCTAGATACGACTTACCGCGCATAGTCGCAACAGCTAAACCGGTCTTCGCAAACCGGAGTAATTTTTCCTGGACATCCTCGGGGATGGTTGTGTCATCTGCGTTTTGTACATCTTGCCCATAGATACCGAATGCCGGAAGACCCTTCTGATTATGAGCCGCCAAAACAGAAGCAAGATATACCGCGCCAGGCCGCTCCGACCCGTTAAATCCCCAGACCGCTTTGGGAGTGAATGGATCCATGTCCATGGTTTCGGCACCGTAACACCAACACGGGGTCACGGATATGGATACTCCGACTCCTTCCCGGGCAAATTTATCAGCCGCCTGGGCTGTTTCCGCCGCTCCTCCGATACAGGTGTCGGCAATTACGCATTCAACCGGCATGCCATTGGGATGCCGCAAG
This sequence comes from Bacillota bacterium, assembly GCA_036384575.1. Lineage (GTDB taxonomy): Bacteria > Bacillota > UBA4882 > UBA8346 > UBA8346 > DASVMB01. The sequence goes on along the minus strand of DASVMB010000182.1, from coordinate 1,687 downwards.
TTCCGGACTAAAAGCCGGGCAACATTCTGGGCCATCGTCATTGTTTGTACTTCCAACGACTCCCTAATTCCACGTCTCCGGCCGTCGATGATAGGCCGGACGCCGATCTTGGGAAGCGTCCCAATCAACCGGTTCCGTATTACAGTTTTGTTCATTTCATCTTTGTCAGTATTCATCTTTTCCTCCTGTTGTTGTATTGATTGCGTTCGAAAAATTGAATACCTTCATTTCTTATTCTCTCGCCCACCGCAGGATTCCCTGACAACCAATTCGGGTTTGAGAACGATCTCCTTACGTTCGGACGAACCGTTCTCCTGTAACCGTTGGAACAGAAGCTCCGCGGCAAGTGTCCCCATCGTATAGGCGGGTTGCCGGACAACTGTAAGCGGGGGCATAAAGAATTGCGCCCATTCTTCATCATCAAATCCGATAATCGCCAGATCGTTCGGGATTTTGATCCCTGCTTCGCTAATGGCCTTAAGTGCCCCGATCATCATGGAATTATTTGAAATAAACAATGCCGTCGGCTTCTCGCTTTGGTTCAGCATCACCCGGGTAGCATTGTAACCGCCCGGGATTGTAAATTCGCCATCAAAAATCATCTCTTGGCGGATGGTCAACCCCGCTTCTTTCAATGCGGCGATATATCCATTCAATCGATCCCGGCCGGTCAGGGTATCGAGCTTGCCGGTGATAATTCCTATTTTTTTATGGCCCAGCCTGATAAAATGCCTGGTTGCCTCGTAGGCTCCACCCTTATTATCAACTACTATCAGATCCGCCCCTACCCCCGGACTTTGCCGGTCGATCAAAACAAAGGGCATTTCCTGCCGGTTCATCTTGCCTAACTCCTTATCCTTCTCTGATGCCACCGCAATGATGAATCCATCTATGATTTTACTGCGAAATGTTTCCAGATATTTTTGTTGCTTGGCAAGGTCTTCGTCGGTGTTGCAAAGCATGACCCGGTAATCGTATTTATTGGCTACATCCTCCACTCCCCGCGCCGTTTCGGTAAAGAACGGGTTCCGGACATCGGGAATCACCAGGGCGATAAGGTGGGTTTTACCCTTGACCATACTCCGGGCAATATTGTTGGGACGATAACCCAATTGTTTTATGGCTGCCATTACTTTAGCCCGGGTCTCATCCGCACCGTAACTTGGATCATTCAGTATCCTGGAAACCGCTGCGATGGAGACTCCCGCCGTTTTTGCCACATCCTTGATATTGGACACTATCGGTTACTCCTTATTTTGTTACTGGTAAAATGTTTTATAAATGATTATCATTCCCGCAAATACAAAAAGCGTTGATCGGTAAATAAATTATCAGATTCGTTTCCGACGTTCAATCAGCTTATACCTTGATTATATGTAAAACGTTTTACTTCTGCAACATAAAATATCATTTTTTTTTACACCTATCTTTCTCACCCCGGCCGCCCGCAATGATTTCCCGTAATATTCACTGTTACTGATAATACTGGTAGTCCACCGGGCTGAGTTTCCCAATTCGATTCAGCGAAAACAGAACATCCATACCAGCAGGATCAAAATAAGTAAATTGATAAACCAGAGCCAGGCAAAACGTCTTTCGGACCTGCGTCCGGACTGGATGAACTCTTTACCCAGATCCTCAGCCTTTCCTGTTAAGGCAGTGATCTTGGTTTCAAGATTTTCCGCCT
>DASVMB010000181.1:0-3683 GCA_036384575.1 Bacillota bacterium | reverse complement strand
AGGCTATAGTTCTTATCAGCCGTATATTCCCGTCTGTCATCATCATTGATTGTATTAACAATCTCATCGCATACTTTTGCCAGCTTTTCTTCTTTTACGTAAACAAGGCCGTTTTCCCTGATTCTATAACTATCTCCCAGGCTAAATACTTCAAATCCCTTCGTACCAATATCCGCCTTATATACGTCGTATTCAAACACGACCATTGGAACCCGGGCAAAAATCCCTTCCAGGAACTGGTTCCCCCAACCTTCCTGAATTGAAGGATAGGTGACAATATCCGCATAAACATAAGCGTCCCATAGGGAATAAACCTTATGACCTTGTTTCATGGATCTTGTATGGTCCACGATTTTATCGTTTATTATTGCTCTTACGCCTTTTTTTTCAATATAGTTAAACAACACTTTTTCATAACCGTTTACTCCTTCATGCAATCCCAAAATCGCGAGTGTAAATTGCTTATTGCTATTTTTCAATTTTTCCCGGAATCTTTGGCTATTTAACATTGCCACCACATCCACTGCCAGTTCAATCGCTTTTCTGTTCGTTACCCGGGTCCCTTGGAGAACAAGGATATCATCTTCCGGAACTCCAAGTTCACGCCGAAATGTAGAATTATATTCATCTTGCCGCCACGCCGGTGCGCCAAAGTCAAAGACATTAGGTACCACCACCGAATCAACTCCGCTCTTCTCCCTCAAACCCTTTTGCGCCAGTGAATTGATGACACAATGTCTAAAGTTGTCATTCTCGATTTTCGGCACAAAAAGTGTGTCCATGACGGTTTTTCCCCATTCCGTCGTCTGATTGAAGTAATAAGGACGGGAGGATTCCCACCAGAAATCATGATGGTGGAAAACAACCTTTACCCCTGTCTTTGTTATCGCGCCCATGAAGCCTATTGCAGTAGGGATATCATGTCCCAGCGAAAAAATATTGTTCGGCACAATGACTTCGATGCCCTGACTCTTAATAATCTCAGCCAGCTTGGTCTCAATTCGTTTTGCTACTTGCAGTATTTCATTTTTCAAACTTGCCTCGGTGTATAAACCTAAATTGCGGTAAAATGCCGCCTTTAATCTTGCATTTTGCTCTGATTGGTAATACATCTCTTCAATTACAAAGGTATCCCGGGCTACATTTCCCTTTGAACCCGAAATATAGACCACCGTATGTCCCATTCTTTCAAGCACTTTAGCCCATTTATCCATTTCAAGGGAGACTCCGTCCGTTTCTCCTACCCTGAAATGCGCCAATGCAATTTTCATTCCATTTCCTCCCGCAGAAGAAACAGCCTTTTTAAAATCCTCTCCGCTCGAATCCATTCACTATCAGTTAATAAGCCCTCATCCTTTTCCAGACGTCCTGCACCAGTTGATATCTTTCGGGACGCATACCCTTAAACACACAATTACTGGTGCTGAAAATATATCCTCCCCCCGGTTTCGCGTAGGTGAGACAGTATTCCGCACTGGCAATGACTTCCTCATCGGTACCGGTCTGAAGCGCCGCACAGTGTACATTTCCGCACAGGCACACCTTATCTCCCACCAAATGCTTAACTTCCCGGATATCCACACCAGCCATCGGATCTAAAGAGTGCAACGCATGGGGATTACATTCCACCAATTGATCAAGTATGGGCATGATGTTGCCATCGGTATGCTTGATGGTGTAAGCTCCCGCTTCACGGGTCTCCTTAATGATCCGATATAAATATGGCTGGATAAATTCCCTAAACATTTCCGGCGACAGAAAGGGACCACTGTTGAAACAATAATCCCGGCACAGGATAAAACAGTCTATTCCGGCATTTATAAACCTTTTATTCCGCTCGATTGCCTTCTCGGCATTCTTTGCCGCTACTTGTTTGGCCTCTTCCGGTTTATCCGCCAGCCAATAGACAAAATCGAGCATTTCTGCGCCCTCAGGTATTTTATAAGTCCCGTCCCCATGGGTAGTGATTAAGTATTTATCCCCGACAATTTTTCGCAAAGCCTTGATGGTAGCTTCAATCCCGTCATCATCAAGGTAATGTACGGGGATAATTGAATACTCTAGAGCCTCATAAACTTGAACCATGTATTCTGCGTTTTTTTCAATTAGTATCCCTTTTTCCCCGGCAGTTTTATCTTCCAAGTCTTTTTGCCTTAAGAACGACTTTCCAAACATTTCCTCCTCTAATTGAAACTCCAGTTCAAAAGTAGGGACATAATCAGGAATATTTCGGGTCAATGCAGCTACGGCTCTTTCTTTTGGTGTCATAATGTCTCCCTTTCGTTTATCATTCCAGCCTTTCAGGACCAAAAAATACTCCGCCGATAAACCTTAAAGGTGTTTTTACTTTATTCTGCAAAATGTTTTCGTATCGAAGAACATTGCCTTTCCATTCCTTATATGGAGTGACACTTTAATATCGGGCTTAATATCCAAATACTTGGTGGTCAATATTTTTACGTTTTTACCTTCAAGATTAACGATGAGAATTGAGTGCGTCCCTTGGGGCTCAACAAAATTTATCGTGGTCTCACACAAATATCCGGAGTTCTCTGGTTCCGCTGCAATATCAATGAACTCCGGCCTGATCCCCATATCTACCACTTTATGGAGATAAGGTTTTAAAGCTGCGGTTAATTCCGGTTGAATTTTGTATTGAAAAGATTTCGCCACCGCAAATAATTGATTGTCAATCTCCCGGATCCTGACTTCAAAGAAATTCGTCGGCGGAGTGCCGATAAATGAGGCCACAAACTTCGTAGCGCTGTCGTGGTATACTTCCATCGGGGTTCCGATTTGCTCAACGACGCCCTGATTCATGATGACGATCCGGTCTGCCAGACTCATGGCCTCCGATTGATCATGGGTCACAAATATGGAGGTGGAGTTCTCCTTATTATGGATATTCTTGAGCTCGGTCCGCATGGAGACCCTCAACTTGGCGTCAAGGTTTGACAACGGTTCATCCATTAAGAATATCTTTGGTTTTACAACAATTGCGCGGGCTACTGCAACTCTTTGCCTTTGCCCTCCCGACATTTGAGCAGGGTACCGGTCAAGCAACGTTTCGATATGGGTGGCCTCAGCCGCTGCCGTTACCCGCTTTTTGATTTCAGACTTCGGCAATTTCTGGAGTTTCAGCGGATAGGCAATATTCTCATAGACTGTCATATGGGGCCATATCGCATAACTTTGGAATATCATCGATACTCCCCGGTCTTTCGGTTTTTTGCCCAGGATACTTTGGCCTTCAATCAGAATATCTCCGCCGCTGACTTCTTCCAAACCGGAGATCATCCGAATGGTTGTTGTTTTCCCGCAACCTGACGGCCCTAGAAATACGATAAATTCACCTTTTTCGATCGACAAGTTCATTTTGTTGACGACGAGACTTCCGGAATTTGAATACCTTTTTTCCAAATCTTTTAGTACAAGATAGCTCATGATTGATTCCTCCTATAATTCCACTCCGCCCCACATTTGGTTGACATATTTCCTTACAATAAAAGTAAAAACCAATGCCGGCAAAATTAATATTACGCTTCCTGCCGCTGCATATTGAATTCCGCTGGAAGTTGTACCGATTGCCTTATAAACTACCAATGATAAGGTTTGATTTCTATTTGTCAATATCAAGGCCGATATGGTATCATTCCATGCCGTTAAAAACGCATACATCGAAC
>DASVMB010000180.1:0-5654 GCA_036384575.1 Bacillota bacterium | reverse complement strand
TTTGCGTCACTTTGATTTTGGACTGATGATTTATTAGGTAATAAGGGCTTTACGGCCTATATAAGGAGGATGCATCATGAATTCTGGCAGCAAGATTGTTTCGGTTACGGCACGGGAGGTATACTCGCAACGCAGGCATTTTGGAGTAGAGGCCACGATCGTCACGGAAAACGGATCTGTGGGTGTGGCTGTGGCAACCGGAGGCACTTCGTTTGGAGGAAATGAGGCCAAGTTCGTCTACGATCAGGACCAACGCTACTTGGGCAAAGGAGTCAAACGCGCGGTCGACAATGTGAATAAAATCATCGGCCCGGCATTGAAGGGCCGGGATACAAGCAAGCAATGGGAGATTGATCAATTACTGCTTGAGCTTGATGGTACGCCCGACAAATCCAATTTGGGGGCTAATGCTACCGGTAGCGTTTCGGCTGCGGCTCTAAAAGCGGGTGCTGCCAGTTTGGGAATTCCGCTCTACCAACATATCGGAGGCATTAACGCTTGTGTCCTTCCGGTCCCAGGTGTGTTAACGGTTTTGGGAGCCTGGCGGCACGGTGCTGGTAAAAAGTCCGGCTGTAAACCGACTTATTCGCTGATGTGTTACGGGTTTGACAGCTATTATGAAGCTTCTCTCGCTGGTTGGAGGGCTTTCTCCGAATATCTCAATGTCTTAAATCGTAAACTCAACCTCCACTATAGTTTGGAGTTTTATGATCGGATTATCATCAATGCCGGTATTGTGAAACACGATCGGGAACTTTGGGAGATCATGGCCGAGACTATCACCAATCTCGGTTATGAAGGGAAAATGGGGATTCAGGTTGATGTGGCGGCAACCACTTACTACGATGCCGAGAAACAAAAATATGTCGGGCTATTTTCCCCCGAGGACAAGACAAAGGAGGAGCTCATCAGTCTCTATAAAGAGATGGTTAAGAAATACCCTTTCGTGATTTTCGAGGATCCATTGGAGGAAACCGACTTTGAAGGATTTGCCAGACTCACCAAGGAACTGGGGATCGAGATCGTAGGAGACGATCTCTTTGCCTCCAATATTGAAAATGTCTCAAAAGGGGCTGCGATGGGTGCGGCCAATGCAGTTTTACTCAAGGTCAATCAGAAGGGAACGATTACTGAGGCGGCGGAGATGATTCAATACGCCTACCGCTGCGGTTATGGGGTGATGCCGTGCAGCAGTAGAGGCGAGGGTGTAGATATCGCTGATTACGCTGTGGGCTTTAACACCGGCCATCTTCGCGAGGGCGGCATTGAAGAAACAGCCAACCGTTTATTAAAGATCGAGGCAGAACTGGGGAGTCGGGCCAGATTCTTAGGAAGAGAAGGCCTCAGGCTGGCAAAAAAATAATTCCCTCAATATTGTCTGTTTTTTCTTGAATGGTTTTCCGAAAGGTTATCGAAGAAATTCAAGAAGTTTTTTGGAATTGATCAAGAGTAATTAAAATTTATGTTTCCAGAAGTGTTGGTTGGGAGGAGGGGAACCCAGTTCGCCTTTTCTCAACCACGTTCATTCAGAGAAATTGAAAGAAATGTTATCATTTCGAACCCAGCTTTATTTTCTTCTCAGGATGTTTTCTCATCGAATCCGAGATATACGGCGATTGAGATCTAAACAACCTTTTGCAGAACAATAGAGGGAGAACCCGATGATCAAAATTGATGGATTAACGAAAGAATATGACGGTGAACGGGTCGTCAACGGACTTTCCATTCACGTTGAAAAGGGAGAAATATATGGTTTCCTTGGCCCCAACGGTGCCGGAAAAAGTACGACCATCCGGATGATGTTGGGATTACTGCCGCCTACAAACGGCCAGGTGAGAATCTTTGGAAGGACATTACAGGAAGATTATTTTGGAATCAAACGCAATGTGGGTGTTGTCGGTGAAGTCCAACATTTATACGATGAGATGACGGGTTTCGAATATCTCTCATTTTTTGCCGATTTTTTCGGAGTTGAAAATAAACGGGTGAGAATCGAAAATCTGCTTAAAAAGGTTGATCTGTATCGCTATCATAACCTGCGACTAAAGGAATACTCCAAAGGTATGCAACAAAAGATTGGGATTATCAGGGCATTATTGCATAATCCCGATTTGCTTATTCTGGATGAGCCGGTTTCATCTTTAGATCCATACGGTATCAAACAAGTTCGTGATATGATTCGCGAAGAAAATGAGAAGGGCAAAACCTTCTTCCTCTCCTCCCACCTGCTATCGGAGATAGAAAGGACCTGCCATCGGGTGGGGATTATTAACCGCGGGATGTTGGTGGCGGAAGACACGATTGAAGGAATCAAAGGCAAGCTGTCGGAGAGTTACAATTTAGAAGTTGAAGTAGAAAACTGTCTTCCGGATACGGAGGGGTTATTAAGGGAATTAGGTTTCGTCGATTCTGTAATGATTCACGGCCGGATTATCCGGATTTGTACTAAAGACAACGGTGATTACCGGGTGAAAATCTCCAAGTTTCTAGCAGAGCACGGTTATGTGGTTTTAGGTGTCAACAAGAAAGAGCTCAGTTTGGAAGAGGCGTTTATCACCCTTACTGAAAAGAATGTTTCATTGCTTACAGGAAAGGGAGGGACGATATGAACATCAGGATCAAGCAGATATTCCTCATCGGCAGGAAGGGATTTCATACTGCTTTTTACAGCTTTGGGCTGTATTTTGTGATAGTGATCGGTTACATTTTAGCCGGACTTGCCGTGAATACCTATATTCAAACCATTACCGAAGAAGGGCTGCTGATTAATTCAAAACCGGTCAGTTTGCCTTTGTACCTGGCGGTCATGGTAGGAGCGATCTATCTGGCTATTGCGGCCTCGGTTTCCATCTCCCGCGAACGCGAATCGGGTACCCTCGAAGTGCTTTTTTATGGTCCGGTCGATGTCGTTTCCTATGTGAGCGGGAAGTTTCTTGAACAACTCTGGTTATCTGGATTCATGTTGTTGTTTTATATTCTTGCCATGTTAATTTTTTGTTTTTTAACCAATATAGGTTCTCTCTTGGATGTCCTGATCAGTGCGGTATTTTTCTGGGGACTCACATTTAGTATTATTTCCTTCGGAATATTGATATCTTCCATCACCAAGAAAATTCGGGTATCTATTTTGTGGCTGGTTGGATTGTTCATTCTGTTTTTAGCCATCAGTTGGGGGGACTCACTGACCTCCGGTCTTGATCCCCAGGTGATTCCGGAAATTTTCCTTTACCCCATGTCGATGCTCTCTATTTTGGCGAAAATAACGAATTGGATATCGCCCTTTGCCTATATGGATCGGGGTATGCAAGCCCTTTCCGTATGGAATGTCGTCAGCTGTATCACCAGTTTATTGTATTCCTGGTTCTATTCTCTCGTATTACTCGGATTAGCGATTTTCAGCCTGCAAAGGAAGGGGGTTAGAGGTTAATGAAGCGTGACAAATCCATAATCCAAAGATTGCTCCTCGGCCTCTTGATCATGGCAAGTTTATCTTTTGCGACTCTGATTGAGGCATCCGGTAGTTCGACGACCCCGGCCCCAGGGAACCGAAGTTTCCGTTCCCAAAGAGAGATGGTATACGCCTTGGTATTATTCGACGGAGGCAAATATCAGGAAACCTTTTCACCGTCGGAAATCGATACCCTCTATATGATGGCCGGTGTGAACAATGTAGTCTCAGCCCGGAAAACAGATGTATACTATTGGCCGCTTACCAAAGAGTATAAAGCAGACTGGATGGAGAGCAATTTCCCGCAAAACGGTACCCTAGAGATTATGAAAGGGAATAAACTGTTCAAACTTTTTCGGCCCGCGGAATATGTACTTTATTATCCCCAAGGCACCAGTGAAGGAGCCACTGAAGTTAAAACCGGTTCGGCCATTACGGCTATTGTTCAAAAGTATAAATCGGATATGGCCCAGTATTACCAAAAGGTACTGGACTATTATAAAGAGTATGAACGTTATAACCAATTGATGGCTCGATACGCCAATGAACCCCAAAAACCAGGGAATATTCGCCCTGTTGAGCCGAAGTCGCCGAACCCGCCCAGTTGGTATCTGACCCAACCGGATCAGGCGTTTCTTTTGAATCTCCCTCAGGGTCAATATATACTACGATTTAAGGACCAGAAAGGGAGAGTCGTTCCTCGCAGTGAACGGAAGCTCATTTGTTTTGGGCCTTCAGCCCGGGGAATTGGTTATGAGATCATTCCCAGGGATAAATGGACTTATCCGATGAACAGCAATGATCAAAGCGAGAAAATTTTGGTCTTGAAAACTCAGGCTATTTACCTTAAACTTTTTGTCGAACTTCAGTTTAATGAGCATCATTATACAAAAATTGCCCAACTGGCAAGCCCATCAAGCGGTAAAGGTCTTGAAAACAGGTTGCGGTGGGTTCATGTTTCGCCGATGCCTGCAACACGGTATCAAGTAGCGATATTTAAAAATGGGAAATTAATTGGAAAAGTGCGGGAAAAGCCGTATTTCGTCAAACAGCGCCCGGGTTATGCCTTGGGCTATGACATTGTGGAATTCATTCCGAAGGATCATCCCGGAATTGCGCCAAACTTTACAGCGTTCAAGATCGATATGCCGAAAGATTCGGGGAGTTATTTCCTTTATCTACTCGATGCCAACGGAAAGGCGGTTCCCGGCAGTGAGCGTAATGTGCGGATTGTAAAGAAAACCGGACTCCCCCTCCTCTTAAGCATCTTCTTTTTACCACTTGTTGCCGGTGCAGGTATAGTGGGAACACGGCTGATGAAGATCAGAAACTCTCAGTGTTAAAATTTAGGGAGCAAAAGGGAGGGTTCGAGAAGAGTTCGGGTAGAAAACCCTAAGAATGTGCGGCAGAGTCGTTGAGAAAATTCGCGACCAAAAACGAAAAAGAGGCTGGCCCAAATACTTTTGGGTCAACCTCTCTTATTTTTAGCTAATATCCGATTACCGTATCATATTTCGCAGCATGGCGTAGAAATTTGTGTCGAATTCCTCATCGTCATTCCCGTTGTAATGATAGGAAACGACCAGCCGGTAATCTTGGGCGGGGGAGAAGTCCTCCTCGGAGGGTTTGATTTTAAGATTTCGCTGGGGGGCTGGGAGTTTTTGGTTGATCGAATTGACCAGGCGTAAAAAACATTTGTTCATCTGGGCAATCTGGCTTTGAATCTCGGAATCCTCGGTAAGAAGCTTATGAACCGGCGGCTTTTCTGTCTGGAATGTGGTGGTATACTGCTGTGCCAGGTTGAATTTAGCCAGTGCGTTTTTAGGGTACTTTTTCAACTCGTAAAGTTTGGACAGTTCATTTTGGGTTTGGCTAATTAGCTCGGGCCAGCCTGGAAGATTGGCCTGTTCTTGCATTTCATAAATGGCGTTTTGCAGAGTTTCCAGTAGTTGTTGCAGATCGCCGATACGCTGACGGGAGACGGTCTCCAGGCATAGATTCTCAAAGGCTTGAACCATGGAATTCCAGCGAACCGCAAAGGTAGCGGTAGCTTTGGAATTGGACGGATCATAATGACCGAGTGAACGGGAGAGGGAATCTACCTCTCCCAGCAGTGGCCGTATTTTTAGTTCCTTTTCGTAACTTTCATAGAAAGTCCGGATTTTGCGGAGATAGTTCCCTGGGGGGTCTACTTCTTTTAAGGACA
>DASVMB010000179.1:0-5551 GCA_036384575.1 Bacillota bacterium | reverse complement strand
GGGTTCCCCTGCTCCTTTAGCTTGGCTACCCGGGACTCTAGATCGGCTTCTATCTGTCGTGCCAACGTTTTTCCATCTAAAATCAGTGGAGTGCTCATAGGCTCACCTTCTTAAGGGAGTTTTCTCTTGATCACGCAATTGAAAAAATATGGCGTTCTTATCTTTACAGTTCCATCATTATCCTAAAAATACACCCGCCAAACTCATGAGTACAATTAACCCAACACCGATCGCCATAAAGACATTCCATGTTTTCGCCGGCTTCTTATACCAATAAAAAACGAACAGGGAAAACAGAAGTGTCTGCAATACCACTTCGGGTAAACCCAGCAGCTGATATCCGATGGGAATCTTGGTGTATATCAATCCTTCGAGAGAACCGGGAGTCGGTCCGGCGGTTCCTAAGATCGCCAATCCTAAAAAGAGGAGCCATAAGGTTACCCATCCCTTTTTCCTTTGCAGAAACACCTCATGAATCGGCCATAAAACAAGTGCAAATAAGATACCCCGGAGGATTTGCAGGGAAGGCCCTGCGGCCACCCATGGAGAATCGGTGGGCCGCATAAAGGATAGCGCGGCCGAAGCGAAATTCGCTTTGTAGTTTAATAAAGTGGAAAAAATAACCCCCATGATAAAATACGATACAATGTGGGAGGCAGAAATCCGCCAAAGAAACTGGAACCAAGTGCTTTTCTTTTGTTGTTCTGTCATATGGATCCCCCTTTTAAGATTAATAAAAAAGCAATTTGTTTTGGTGACGGTCTAATTGTTATGCTTCAAAACCGTATTACGAAAGCCGTCTTTTCACCCCTATGAAATCCGGCCTTTTCGTAAAATTTCAAGGTGCTCTCCCCTTTCCTCCCGGTCATCAGCATAACCTTATAGCAATTCTTTTCCATCGCTATCGCCACGGCTTTCCTCAATACCGCGGTTCCATACCCCTTGTTACGGTAATCCGGATGGGTGACGACATTTTCAATGAGCCCGTACGGCCGGGCCGATCGCGTTAAGTTTTTGATGATTGCCAAGGTACATGACGATACAAGTCTGTTATCTTCCTCGATCACCAAATAATACAGGCTGGGATCGCCGAGTATCTCCCGCCAGTGCTTCTCAAGCTCCAGATTTGGCTCCAGGCAGGGATCTTCGGGGTTTAAATATGTATATAGCGATAAGAGCATCGTTAACTCGTCGTGCTTGATAAGGCGCACTCTCTCAGTCAAGCCCCCCTCCTTTCCAAGGTTACCCGCGCTCCGCCAGATCAGTAATTTCATCCAAGCTCGGCGGATCAAGCGCCATCGGAAACCTCATACAGACACTAGCCGCAGTTGCGGCTGCAAATTTCACGATCTGTTCATCGCTCATTTGATTTAGGACTCCGTAAACAACTCCCGCCCGAAAGGTATCGCCGGCCCCCAGTGTACTTTTTACCTCAACCCGAAACGGAACCATACTTTTCATGGCATCACCTTTGCGGCAATAAAGAATCTCCCTGGCGCCAAAGGTAAATATCACAAGTCCATCAGATGCCGCTGTGTATCGTTTCATCAAATGCTGCAACTCTTCATCAGGAAAATTGTTCTTGATATACTCGTTGGAAATTACCGTAGCGGCCGCGTTTTTATGGATTTTGCTCTCCGGTGCACAATCGATGGTAACGTATTTTTTTCCTAAGGCCGCACAATAATCCGCCGTCATCTCGGATTCCGCTCCGAAAAACGGATCCAAAGACACGATTTTGGCGGAACCGATGGCGGAGCGGTCCGGTTGCGACCATCTTTTGCCATCACCGAAATACTGTGCAAATTTTCCAAAAACCGTCCTTGTATGCCCATCAATGAGCACCAAATCCTGTACACCATCAAAACCCGGATCATAAAGCATACCCGAACAATCAATCTCATGTTTGGCGCAGAAATCTTCAATATCAAACTTGGTTTTTTCCCCCAGAAAAGGCCCGTCGATTTTGACTTTATATCCCAGGTTTGAAAGTATAATGGCCGAGTTACCGGTTTCACCGCCGGGCAACCGATACGTCTCTTTGATCTCTTGATATGAATCGGCCTCAGGGTAAGGTCCTGCCAAACGATGGATCGTGGACAATACAGTCATACCATATAAGTATATATCAAGGTCCCATGGATTCGTGTTCGATTTCATTCATTCACCTTCATTACATGCTGTAGTAACCGTGTCGATGCAATCTCTGATGCCCATTTCTTCTCTTTCTGTCAGATACTTTGTGATCTCCGCCGCTTCTAAATATTTTAGCCGATCTTCCTTGATTTTTATATATTTTGGACTGATGTATACCGGCTCCGGTCTCTCACACCTTACATCCGTATTTCCTTTCATGATCTCTTTTTGCCCTCCCATACATGAGAATAAGCACTATCATTACACCCGACGCGAGCAAAGAAGCCGTATTCGTGATAAGAAACGCGCCTCCGGAACCCTTTAAAACAAGGTTGATTGCGTATGACTCCATTAAAGAGATACCTGTAAACATCATGATATAGGTTTTCAGATTTAAATCAACAGCCGATTTTGTTTTCAGGATCTGAACTATTTGTGGTATCTGTCCGAATGACATAATCACTCCACCTGCAAGCTGTAAAATATCATAGATCATCTTTATCTCCCGTGATTCTTTAATATCTAACCCTAGATTGACTGACAACTTTTTAGTCAAGCTTTTGTGCTAAAAAAGCGATTCCCAGATATGGCCTAATAATAAATCCTCCATTTTTATGAAGTGTCAACCGAACCCCATTTTCCAGCCCTTCCCTGTCGGAAGGTTGCAGACGCAAGTAATCATTTCCCGTTCTAAGTAAACCGATATATTCTTCGGCTTCGTACCTCTTTTCCCAGGGAAAGCGAAAAACCGCGGGATTCTTGAAACGCCGGCTTTGATTGATTTGATCGGTTTCCGATACGACCCTGGCCTCGATTTCATCATCAGAGGAAGGAATGGCTAACTGGTAATCTCTTAGAACGGGAGTCAGTTCATTAAAAACAGGGTCTTTCCCTAAAGGATACCAATTCCAAAACAGTGCCAAATATTTCCGGGATTTCAGCGCCCGGGCGCATTTTTCAAAACCGATCGGTTTAGGCACCCAATGAAACGCCTGCGCTGAAAAGGCAAAATCAAAGCTGTTTTCAGCTTCATCCCATTCTTCAAACCGTGTAACAACATAGGAAACCCTATGAGATCCGGAAAACTTCCGTAGCCCGGTCTTAGCCAGATTCTCTCCGGGTTCAATGCAGACCAGTTCATAACCGCGTTCCACAAACAATTCGGTGGCTTTGCCGCTTCCGGCCCCAATCTCAAGCAACTTATCCTGGGGGCGAATCCCTGCGTTTTCGATCAGCCAATCAATCACGGCTTGCGGGTAACTGGGCCGGTATACGTCATAGTAATCCGCCGCCTCATCAAAACGCTTACTCTCTTCGTTCCAGTCAATCTCCATAATTACCCCCAAGGGTTATTGCCCGAAGATTGTGACGGCTTTTTCCATGTTTGAAAGGACATCGACTCCGAATGGACATCTCTTCATGCATGAACCGCACTTCATACAATCCGAGGCCTTGAACTCAAGGGATTGATATTTGGCCCGGATACCTTCGCTTAATCCCAATTCCGCCGTGGTTACTAGGCGGGTAAGCTTCCCGATATCGATTTTAGCAGGACATGGCAGACAATGATTGCAATACATACAAACCCCCTTAATGTTCCACCGGGTTGATGAGTTTAGAATGCTGAAATCCTTCTCGTTTTCGGTGGCGTTTAAAAAAGCGAGGGCCTGTTTCATTTCATCGATATTTTTACATCCGGGTATGGCCGTAACAACACCCGGCTGAGCCAGGCAATAACTTAAGCACTGGACAGGTGAGAGATTCATATCATTGGTTTTTCCATTGAGGAGCCATCCTCCGGCATAGGGCTTCATTGCGACAATCCCCACGCCCTGTTGTTCACAAAGATGATATAGTTCCTTTCGGGCAAGGCTTACCGCAGTCGCTTCGTTTTGGTAGGTTTTCTCATCCCAAAAGGCTTCAAGTCCCATCTCCCCTGCCAATGAATCAAAAGCCGGATTGACCGGAAACATTAAGAGATCAATCTTGCCACTTTGAACCGCTTTTAAAGCCATTGGAACTTTATGACCGCTCATTCCGATATAGCGGGCTTTCCCGGTTGATTTCAAACGCAATGCCAGCTCGTAAAATTCCCCCGACTCGAATACCGCCTTGTAATCTTCTTCATCGTCGATGAAATGAAGCATCAGAATATCGACATAATCCGTCCGTAACCGTTTTAATAAATCATCAAAGAAAGCTTCACTCTTCTGTAAATCGCGGGTACGGAAATATTGTCCGTCTTTCAAGGTTGATCCGAGATGCCCGGCAATGTTGATCTTTTCTCGATGTCCTTGAATGGCAACACCGAAGTAATCACGAATCTCGGGAGACGGCATCCAGAGGTCAAAATAATTGACTCCGTGATCAAGGGCTTCATGGACTACTTCTGTGACTACATCCTGCGGTTCATGCCATATAAATTCGGTTCCTAAACCGATGACTCCAATCTCCAGGCCTTTTTTGCCAAGTTTTCGATATTCCAATTGCATTCACCCCTCGATTCCATTATTCAATCGCCAGTTCCCATATTCCATATAAACCACGGTCTGATTCTTGATCTCTTCCCCGTATAACTTTTCCACGATATGAAGGGACAGATCGATACCGGCCGAGATACCGGCGGATGTCATCACTTTGCCCCGCTGATCATCTTCGTAATCATGATTTACCTTCCATTGGTCGGATTTAACCAATGCCTGTTTTATTCTACCTATGGGGCTGCCTATATAAGAAGAACACTAACCCACTTTTTGATGCTCTTTGAATAACCGATGTAATAATTCGTCTTCTTCAATTGATAGTCTCGACTTATCAATCATTAAGGTATTTTTAGGCCAAACGGCCAAGTCCAAGTAATAGACATTTTCTCTTTCTTTAACTTTCTGAATCCAATCCCAGTTTTTCGTTTCCCGAATGTTTTTGTTCTCCCACAATATCTCAATATCGGGTTCACGAAATGAAATAACCATGTCGTCCAGCTTTTTTCTTTGATATATAAAAAAAGTTGATAAGGTCATTGCTGTCAAGCTGATAAGAATCAGGACGCCAAATATTCCAAGGAATAAAAGACAAGCGCCGGCGTTCACACCCCAAAGAAGGCAGCTGATGATCGCACTGGCCGCAAAATATATCCAGATGCTCTTTTTCAAAAAATTCCTCATCTTAGCTGTAAAGATGGTGGAATAAGTATACCTGAATGGTTTACTCACTTCATTCATAGCGTTCACCCTCGCCTTATCCGGTGATTCAATTATAATTCGAACAAATGTTTGCCGTCAAGTAATCTCTTCTAAATTTATCAAATAGTCTGATAACTAATTTACCCTCTCATAAAAAGAGACATAGGCATTATAACGGAGTACAGACTCCTTCCTGGATACCATAAAAATCAATCCAACTTCATCTCATAAAG
>DASVMB010000178.1:0-4721 GCA_036384575.1 Bacillota bacterium | reverse complement strand
CGATCACCCGGCTGTACCAATAACCCGAGTCTTTGATAATCCGTTGTCCGGAGGCGAAATCGACATGGATCAGGCCGAAACGTTCCTTATAACCCCGGGCCCACTCAAAATTGTCCAGTAATGACCAGCAAAAGTAACCCTTAACCTCTACTCCGTCGGCTGCAGCTTTCTGAAATTGACGCAGATAACGATGGAGGAAGTCAATGCGTTGCGGGTCATGGACCGCGCCGTCCTCAGAAACCCAATCGACATTAGACATCCCGTTTTCAGTGATCATGACCGGAAGATGGTAACGTTCATAGAAAAATTTCGGTCCCCAATATAAACTCTCGGGGGTCACCGCCCAGTCAAACATGGTTCGGGGATATCCCGGAGCGCGGGGTGCTTCTTGCGGGCCTGCCTCTCCGGCCTTCACTCGAGCCCCGGCGTAATGATTCATGCCGAAGAAATCGAGGGGCTGCGAGATGATTCGTAAATCATCCGGCTTGATCTCCGGCATCCATTTCCCCCACGGACTGTTCCAAATCTCTGCCGGGAATGAACCCTTAAATATGGGTTCCAGCCAGAACAGGTTGGACCAAAAATTCAAATCTTCCCGGGAAAAAGTAGCCTGCCGGGCGGCTTCAATATCCGCTGCGGACCCGGAATCGGGGATTCGTATCGTTACCAGCGGGTTAAACCCGATTTTACATTGTTGTTTTGAGGAATTGCGGAGCGCCATGACTCCCATTCCATGGGCCAACAAGGCATGATATGACGCAAGTAAGAGTTCTCCGGGACCCAGCTTTAGTCCGGGAGCGTGAACGCCGTCCTGATGTCCGAGGGCGATGAAGCATTGCGGCTCATTGATGGTAAACCACTGAGTGACCCGGTCTGAAAGACGCTGTGCCACAATCCGTGTGTAGTCGCTGAACCATTCAGGACTGTCGGGGTTCAGCCATCCACCCTTTTTGAATAATTCATAGGGATAATCCCAATGAAACAAGGTAACATAAGGTGTGATGCCATTTGCGAGCAAACTATCGACCAGACGATCGTAAAAATCCAAGCCCTTCTCGTTGACAGGACCGGTTCCATCCGGTAAAATCCTGGGCCAGGAGATGGAAAAACGGTATGCCCCGATTCCGATCCGTTTCATCAATTCCACGTCTTCCGGGTAACGATGGTAATGGTCGCAGGCAATATCGCCGTTGTGTCTTTCTTCAATTGCACCGTCTTTGCGGCAGAAGGTATCCCAAACCGAGAGCCCCTTCCCATCCTCATACGCGCCACCCTCAACCTGGTAGGCGGCGGTTGCAGCGCCCCATACAAAGTCCTGTGGAAATGTCACAATTATGCCCTCCTTTAATACGCGCCCAAGCGCGAACCCCACTGCGAGAATGGGATAACGTATAAGACGTTGCATCAAAACCGGAGTCCCGATGCAACGTCCTAATCAAACGGTAAATCTGGTAATCGAAATGAATACCCGGTTGAGCTTATTTGAACTCCTCTAGGAAGTCGGCGTACGGATAATCATCCGGGATCATCAATTCCTTCTTGCCGCCGTTCTTATCGATGTAAGCCTTGCGGCGGGTCCATTGGTCGTCACAGAGTTTCGTGAAGCCCACCTGCTTGCAGGTGGATATCGCCTGCTTATAAGTGGCCTCAAATTGGTCGGCCGGTAAGACGCAAGCCCGCAGAAGCATAGGCGGAATCTCCGACCAGATGCGGTTATTGATCGAGACCACCTCATCCGGTACAAATTCCGGGCCGACATCGCCCCAATAGGCGATATTGCCATTGGCGCTAAGCCACTTGTAATTCTCCTTGGCCCATTTCTCCTGATTGCCTAGGATATCCGGGACCTTCAGCTCGGCGCGGGTGTATGAAACCGGTCCGTTCAGCGGGACCACACCGTGTTTGATCCGGGCGGCGCGGGTATCGCCGTTGACGTACCAATCGAGATCTTTGAATTGATCCTTAAACCAGTAGGTGCCTTTGTAAGGACCGGACTTCTTCAACTCAATCATATCCGGCGAGGCGCCCAGGTAGAGACTACGCGCGCCTTCGATTGTCAGAGCCCATTCGGCCAGTTTTGCCAAACGATCGCACTGGGCCTTGCTGGCCTTGGAGGTGACATAGAGTACCATATCGGAATCGGGTCCGGCGAGGACGTTCCAGGGGTATGACCGGGAGACTCCCGGTACTTTCGGCACCGGCAACGCCGTATAGGAGAAGTTGTAACCGGCTTTTTTGACATCTTCGATAAGGGTATACGGCAGCCAACCGACGATGACCGCGGCCGAACCATTGCGCTGCTTCTCCTGGAACATGTCGTCCTTCTGGGTCACCCAGTCGGGATCGATCAGCCCTTCATTAAAGAGCTGGTTGGCGTATTTCATGGCCTCATAACCTTGCTTGGTCATGCCCCAGAATTGATACCAACCGGTTTTGGTCATGCCGATCCAGTTCAATCCGAAGGTCTGGAAGAAAGTACATTCCGAATACCAGTCCGCCGGAGGCAACAAGAGCGGGATCACCGGCTTACCGCTGGGAGATTTGAAGTTTCCGGTCTTAATCTTCCGGAGCATCTCGGTGAACTCATCGAGTGTAGTGGGGCGCACTCCGCCCAGGGATTTAAGGATATCATCCCGGATCCACCAGCCAAAGGTATACGCGATATCGGGATTGGGGACGCCCACCTTATAATTCATACGGGTCGGGAAACCTACGATGTGGCCTTCATTAGTAAGCGGCGCCAACGTCCGGGGGTATTTATGCTTGATCTCGTACAGGCGCGGGAAATTCTTCGGGTCGTTATAATAGGGATCGAGATTGGCATACTTCATGTTACGGCCCCAGTTGAAAACCGCCGCGTGGGTGGTATAGACGAAGGATTCCGGATACTCGCCCGAAGCCGACCATAACGTCATCTGCTCCTGTTTGTTGGCATCGAGCACATACTCGTAATTCAGTTCCAGGCCGAATTTGTTATTTACCCATTTGGTCATTTCCCCGTTCTTGTTTGGCAACTCCAGAGCTCTGCCCAAACGGTCGTTCTGGAGCCCAAAGTTGTAGATCGTGGTCTTGATCCCTTTGGGAGCGGCCAGAGCGAATGACAACTGCACGACTACCAGGGTTAGTAGCACACCGAATAACCATTTCTTCCGTAAAACCTTGATCATCTTGTCGCTTCCTCCTTTAATTTTGTTTTTTCACAATCGAACGGCCGGAAGGCCGTTCATATCTTCTGTCCGGTCAGCCTGGCCACCGGTCAACCGGTAACAGAATTCATTGGAAGCGGCCGGCGCGGACTCACTCCTTGATCGAGCCGACCATGACACCGTGAATGAGGTATTTCTGGAGAAACGGATAGACACAGGCGATTGGAAAGATCACAACGATCAGTGTCGCGGCGCGCAGGGAGGTTTCACTGATGGTAACCTGATGCGCGACGTTTTGGGAACTGATGCTGGCCTCAGCTGCGCTCCGGACCTGCATCGAGGCTCCCCGCTGCAAAACCATCTGGAGATAGGTGGCAATGGTCCATTTATCATGGCTGCGGATGTAAAAAGCGCCGGTGAACCAGTCGCCCCATGCCCAGACCGCATTAAACAGGCCCAGGGTCACCAGAGTGGCGGTAGTCAACGGCACAATGATTCGCGAAAACACGACCATATCGTTGGCCCCATCCAGATATGCCGATTCGATCAGGCTTTCCGGGATTTGACGAATGGAAACCAATAGAATCATCAATTCCCAGGTACTGAAGAGCCAGGGAAGGACATAAACCCAAAAATTATTGATCAGTTTAAATTGGACAAGCGTCATGTAGAATGGGATCACGCCGGGGTTGACAAACATCGATATTACAAACATTCCGGCGAAAAACTTCCGCCCCGGCAAGTTCTTCCGGGAAAGAGCCCATCCCGCCATGCCAATCACCAACAGATGCAACGGGGTCAATAAACAGAGTCTGAGCAGGGAATTAAAAAAATACTTGATGATGGAAAGGTCGGTGAAGACCGCCCTGAAGTTGTCGAGGGTCCAAGCGCGGGGCCATAGGTAAACGCCGCCCCGGGCGGTATCCATCCCCTCGTTTAAGGCGACTACCGAAATATACCAAAACGGCAGAATGATGAGGATGACAAATAAAGCTAAGATGGTGTAATTAATGGTATTAAAGGCGCGTTCCGTCGTGGAACTGTTACGAACTCTCATCGGGGCACTCCTTTCATCTCCGGTCTCGATCACCAGATGGTCGAACCGCCCATCTTGGCCGATCCCTTGTTGGCCATAGCCACTAAGATCAAGGCAACTATGGCATTACAGATTCCAATGGCCGATGCCTTGGCAAAATCTCCCCAGGATAAACCCGTCTTCAGAACATAAGTTTCGAGAATCTCCGAAACCGGCAGATTCATGGGGTTACTCATGAGGTAGACTTGGTCGAATCCGGCATTGATAAGATTCGGGATCCCCATGACCAGCATCATGGATATCATGGGCATTATCCCCGGTAATGTAATATGTAACAGTTGCGCCATTCGTCCGGCGCCATCCACCTTGGCCGCTTCGTAGAGTTGGGGATCGATCTGGGTGATGGCGGCCAGATAAATGATGGAACCGTAGCCAATATCCTTCCAGAGGTTGCTAAGCACAACCAGGGGGAGAAACCAGCCCATATCCCCGGTAAAATGAATCGCCTGGCCTCCAAGTCCCACAATAAGGTCATTGAC
>DASVMB010000177.1:0-6676 GCA_036384575.1 Bacillota bacterium | reverse complement strand
ACGTAAGACGAAGTTTTGCTTCTGATGAACATAGGTGAAACTTATTATTCTGCCAAATCTTCCCCGACCCCTACTCAGTTACGGTTGAGGAATATCTTAATCTAAGTTTACCGTATAAGGGGAGCAAGAGGGGTGAGTCGCCTTTCGACTTTCAACCGACCTTAGACTCGAGTAAATGACTTACAATACTCATGCCTCACGCCTATTGCCAATGGAGTGATATCATGGCCGTAAAGATACATCTCCAACTAATCTCGCTCCGTGATCCCTGTACCGCCTGCGGGATCACGAAAAACCTGCAGCTGGAGATCCTGGACCGGATGGCGCAGGTAAATAAGACCGTCGCGCTGGAAGAGATAATGTTGGATCATCCCCGCGAGGCTAACCGGGTCGAGGGATTGGAAGTCGAAAAGTTTCCGGCGCTTTTGATCGATGGCGAACAGATCAGCGCCGGATCCCTCATTCCCCGGGCACAGCTGGAGCAGTTAGTACAGTCACGGCTCAGTAGGAAAAGTGACACGGATCCATCGGAACAGAGACGAGGCGAAGTGAATGAGTAACGCAACTCCTACCCGGCTGGCAGTAATCGGCGGTTTTCTGGGCGCCGGTAAAACCACGGCCATTCTTGATATAGCGCGAATCATGGTGGAAAACGGCATGCGGATCGGGATCGTAACCAATGATCAAGGGAGCGAGTTGGTGGATACCCGATTTCTTTCTGAGACAGGCCTCCCGGTACTGGAAGTGGCTGGCGGCTGCTTTTGCTGCAATTTTAAGGAATTCAGCGCCAAGTTAGAGCAACTCGCCGATGCGGAACGGCCCGATCTGATCCTGGCTGAACCGGTAGGCAGTTGCACGGATCTGATCGCCACCATATTTCGGCCTTTGCAACACCAGCTCACCCGGAAATTCACCCTCAGTCCGCTCTCCATCATCGCCGACCCGGGGAGGGTTCGAAAGCTGATGCTGGAACCGGAATCCTCGCCCTTTCCCAACGAGATCAATTATCTCTTCCGGAAACAGCTGGAGGAAGCCGATCTAATCCTGCTCAATAAGGTCGATACCCTAACCACAGAAGAAGAAACCTCCCTGCTCCGGTTCTTAGGGAGCCGGTTGCCCTGGGTGGAAATCCTCCCGGTCTCCGCTAAAACCGGCCGGGGGATCCCCGCTTGGGCGGACAAGATCACGGGCCTGCAAGCAGGTGAAGGAAGGGCACTCGCCATCGATTACGATACCTATGCCGCAGCCGAGGCCGCCTTGGGATGGCTCAACAGTTCGGCGCTGCTCACAGGAACCAAACCACTTGGGATAAACCGAATGATCCGTGAATTTCTCGGGGAATTACGCCGGGAAATGCATGAGGAAAAGTTGGAGATCGCCCATTTGAAGGTTTACGGGGTGAGTGAGAGCGATTGGGTCAAGGCCAGCCTTACCAGCACTGACGGGCCTATTGAGCTAAACCGGGAAATGACCAGCCGGCCAACCCAAATCAACCTGATCATCAATGCCCGGGTGTTAGTGGACCCGGGACGTCTCCGGCAGTTGGTCGCCACGAACCTGGAACGTATCGCCGCCAATTATAAAGCCACCCTCAGTGATCTGAAGACGGAGAGTTTCAGTCCCGCCCGCCCCAGACCCACTTTCCGGATGGCCGCGAATAGTTAGTCTAATTGGTTTTGGTACTTGTTACAAAAGCAATTTCAGCAAATTAACTCTTATGCGACTCACCCCCTTCCCCCTCTCTTTCCGAAAAAGAGGGGGAAGGGGGTGAGTCGTTTTCTTATAAATCCCCCATCACCCGATCCAGTTTGGCCCGCAATCCGGAAGAAATCGGCGTCAGCGGCAGCCGGACTTCCTCCGAACGGATGAGCTCCATTTGTTTGAGGCAATATTTGATTGGAGCCGGATTCGGTTCGGCGAAAAGGAGCGGAATAAACTCCGTCAATTTACGCCATTTCGTGAGGGCACCCAGACGGTCGCCCGCCTGAACCAGATTGTAAAGTCCTACGAAATCCGCAGTGGCCAGATGGGCTGAGGCCAAAATCCCACCGGCCCCGCTCAACATCAAGGTGGGGTAGAACAGAATATCCTCCCCGGTGAAGATAGCGAAATCCTCCGGCGGGTTTAACAGCAATGCCATGGACTGTTTAAAGTCGCCGCAAGAGTCCTTCACACCAACGATATTGGAAATCTCCGCAAGCTTGTGAATGGTTTCATTTTCGATATTTCGCCCGGTACGGTACGGAATATTGTAGACGATGATCTTTAAATCCGTCGCCTCGGCAACCTTTTGAAAATGTTGATAGATACCGTTCTGATCCGGCCGGTTGTAATAGGGACAGACCGAGAGAATCCCGTCAATCCGATACTTCTCGAGTTTGCGTACCAACTCTACGGTTTTCTTGGTGCAGTTGCCCCCGGCACCCGCGATGACCGGGACCCGTCCATTCACAAATTCCATGGTACGGACGATAAACTCCTCGTATTCGGAATCGGTGACCGTAGGACTTTCCCCGGTAGTTCCCAAAGGTATCAGCCCGGAGATCCCCTGGCCAATATAATGATCGATCATTTTCCGCAAAGACTCGTAATCGATCGCGTCATCGGCGAAGGGGGTGATGATCGGAAGCCAAACGCCGCTGAGTTGCATTAAAACCACTCCT
Organism: Bacillota bacterium; assembly: GCA_036384575.1. Classification (GTDB taxonomy): domain Bacteria; phylum Bacillota; class UBA4882; order UBA8346; family UBA8346; genus DASVMB01. The sequence continues at coordinate 4,013 of DASVMB010000177.1, read as the reverse complement.
TTCAACTCATTCTATGTCAGAACCGTCTTCCATTATTATGATGATGGTTATTGATATGTCGAAATAATTCGCCGCTTTCACAGGTACCCGCTCCGGAAACCAAGATGCTGGTGATTCTGTATATTCCTTCTCAGAGTCCGGGATTCCTTCTACCGGTAGAGAAATAATTACTTCCTAACCGGAAAGGCCTTAACCGAACGCTTTGGGCCGGCGGTTCAGGTCTGATCGGTAAGGAGCGGCAATACCAGCATACTGTTAACCAAAGAGCAAGAATTGCAAACTACACGGCAATGAAAGTAAAGAACTGATGCCCATTTCAGTTTAGAATGAAACCATCGTGAATCCACGCGCAAGCATGGAGGCGGTTTGGTTTGAACAAAAGAAATATCAAATTCACGCGAAGGGTGTTGGTAATGATGTTACCGTTGATTTGCTCCGGTTGTGGAAAACCATGGGTTGTCCAAAAGAGTCCGGCAAAAATAATCTTGCCGAATGTGCAAGTAAAGAGGGGGGATCACTGTGAAAGCGCGGCAATGCTCAATGCCATGCGTTATCTGGGTTATCCGGTAAATGAAACGATGATTGTCGGCGGCGGCGGAGCTTTGGGATTCGATTACCAAAAAGGAATCTTCCCGTTTCTGGGCGCCCGTAGTCAAAACATGCGCGAGGTCTTTGCCGGCGGTTCAAGCATCAAATGGCATGCTGTAAAGCCCGCCACCCCGGAAGAATCATGGGAAGGGGTCGTAGAATTGTTGCAGCGGGGTATTCCGGTTGTTTTACGTGTGGACATGCGTTACCTTCCCTACCGTTACGGCGGCAAATACGGCCCTTCCTACATGTCCTTCGGTTGGCACATGATTACGCTGTTCGGGATGGATCTTGAAAAAGGCATGGCCTATGTATCTGATCGGGAGTATGATACGATCCAAGCCATCCGGTTACAGGATCTTGATAAAGCACGCGCTTCCAAAACCAAGGTTTTTCCTCCTTGCCGCGAGTTCAGTTGGGTAGAGCCAATGCCGCAAAACTATAAGCTTAACTGGGATAAGCTGACAAGAAATGCCGTTCATCAGCTTGTACAAAATCTAGAGCCTTCTTCCTCCGGCTTGGGCGGTCTAAATGACTTAAAAGCGTTACCCGATAATATCCGCAGAATAGAGACCTATGCCACAAACCGTTGGTTATTGCCGGCAATCTTTTCAAGTCTTCACGGTTATATCGAAGACTTCGGCACCGGCGGGGCCGCTTTCCGGATCATGGTCCGGGATTTCTTCGAGGAAGCATCCGGAAGTCTAACAACAACCGACTTTGAAGCGGCGATTACCGCTCTCAATGAATCAATCACCGCTTGGCACGGCCTTTCGGGAGAGTTTGAAACGATATCAAAACAGATTAAGAACGTCCAAACCAAATCGGCAAGGGATGCTTTGTATAACAAGGCTGCGGAACAGGCCGAGATTCTTTACAAAAAAGAGTCGAGCCTCCTGATGGCTCTGAAAAAAATCGATAAATCCCAAGAATGATGAAAAAATAATTGTAGTAGTAGGTCGCGTGCATGCACGCGACCTACAATTTTATAAAAAAGGATTCCTCCACCCCCACAGGGAATTACATAAAACGTCATCAATGATTCGCATCGCATACAATGGATAACCATTTATCAGATAGCGATGCACCGATATGAAACGTTGTTTATTCCCAGTGGTTTACAAGGAGGGAATCTTATTGAACGGATACTCCACGCCCGTATATGAGGAACGCATCAATCGAGTTCTTGATTACATAGAGCAAGACATGGATAAACCGATTTCTTTACAATCCCTGGCCGAAACCGCCTGCTTTTCGCCCTATCATTTCCATCGCATTTTCACTGCTTGGATCGGCGAAACCCCCATCGATTACGTACGAAGGATTCGTCTTGAAAAAGCCGCAATGCTGCTCGTTCATAAAAAATCGGTCTCCATTACTGAAATTGCGCTGCAATGCGGTTTCTCTTCCTCGTCCGTTTTTTCCCGGACTTTTCAAAATCATTTTCATACTTCACCCCGGGCTTACCGGCAAAAACACCCCGGTAAATTGGAGGACGCCTTGAATGAGCCGTATCGTAAACCTTCGCAAAGACCGGTTCCGGGGTTGACCCTGTCCGACCCGGTTAAACTGGAGCATTTCCCCGCTTACGCCGCGGTATTCGCCCGTTATCAGGGAGGTTATAACAAAGGAATCGGCAGTATCTGGGGACGTCTGATGCGTTGGGCTTTCGCTCATAATGTGCATGGTTCCACTGCTTTCGGAATCCCCCTTGATGATCCGGAGATAACCCCTGCCGCTAAATGCCGTTATTTGGCCTGTCTGGCGATAAACCCGGAAATTGCGAAGACTTTAAAACTTCCCGGATACTTAAGCCTAATGGAGATACCCGGCGGATTATATGCAGTATCCCATTTTGAGGGGGAAGAAAAAAATATTACCCGCGCGTATAATGGTCTTTACGGCGACTGGTTGCCTGCCAGCGGTTTTGAACCTGCCGACAGTCCGGCTCTGGAGGTTTATTACAGTGATGCCCGGGAGCGCGCCGCGGGTAAATTTCGATTCGATATTCGTCTGCCGCTAAAACCGCTTTGAGCCGCATCCGAGGAGATCTATTTTCTGCCGTTCCTTATTCTTCATCATCTCATAACATTAGTAGCACGAAAATTTATTGGACAAACAAATATCCATATTACAATCAGTGGTCTGTTTCATATATTCAATGCCCCACTCCATAATCTGCATCATTACGGGAATAAAACTTCTGCCGATTTCGGTTAATGAATACTCAACCTTAGGCGGTACTTCCTTATACACCTCCCTATGAATCAGCTTATCCCTTTCCAGTTCCCTTAATTGCTGAGTCAGTACACCCCGGGCCACTTTGGGCATTAACCTCTGAAGCTCATTAAATCGCCGGGTTTTTTGGCTTACAATCCATAAGATCATCAATTTCCATTTGCCCATCAAGATATTTTGCGTCACCGAGACCGGGCACGGTTTCATTTCATTCGCTTGATCAGTCATTAACCTCGTCCTTTCTCAATAGTCCGTTTTATATGACTATGTAACTTAAATATGCGTACTTGTAAAAACGGATATTTATAATAATATATTATTTGAAATATTTAGGAAGTTCAAGAATAAATTGAGTTCGGAGGTAATGAAAATGGATGAAGTGATTAGGCGCCTAAAGGAAGGACCGTATGGTTCTCTGGCGACAGTCGACAATGGGAGACCAAGAGTTAGGCCTTTCGGGTTTATGTATGAAGAAGAAGGCAAGCTCTATTTCTGTACCAACAGCAACAAAGAAGTCTACAAACAGCTGCAAGCTGCTCCTTATGTCGAGTACTCCGTTACATCGCGAGACATGATAACCGTGAGGATCAGCGGTGAAGTGAAGTTTTGTGAGGATAGAAGCAAAAAAGAAAGGGCTCTGAACGCATCGGAACTGGTTAAGCGCATCTATCAATCCGCTGACAATCCGATATTTAAAGTATTCTATATCGAACATGGGAGTGTCACAGTTTCCGATCTTTCAAATCAATCCCAGAGGAAGCTTGAGTTTTAAAAAATCCAGGGAACCTACAAAATGACTTTTCATATAGCCTTGGACACATAAAAATGTTAAAAAAGCCGGGTTCATATGGGTCCCCGGCTTTTCTGCCAAAAACCTCGAGCAAATATTATGACTTATAAATTCCGACCCCGTAACCGGCCAGGGTCAACCGGTCGCCGTCGGGTTTTTCACCCAACACCAGTGAAAATATAGCAGGTAACCGGCAGACTTTCGGCTCCGCAGTCCGATTCACCAGAAACAGATAATCCATCCCGTCTTTCCGCCGTTTACAATAGTCCACTCCCTCCGGGAGATCTATTAACCCGCTCAGATCCACCTCAGCAAGGACCGTTTTCAGAAAGAACTGATAAAAAGCGGGTTCACCATATGTCCCGCAATAATAGGCGACTCCCTCGCCGTAACGGTT